>DAWS01000006.1:0-1248 GCA_002506025.1 Euryarchaeota archaeon UBA111
TTATTTTACTAATCCCAGCTTTTAGGCACTCATCAATAAGGCGGGCGACTCCTCCATACATTGCTGCCTTATCACGACCCATCCTGCTACTTTTTCCACCGGCAAAAATAAGGGCAGTTGTCATGACAACCCTCAGTGTAACTCATCCAATTTATTCATTGCATCTTCAAGTTCCTCTAGCAAGCTTCGTACTCGCTCCATCAGTGCCTTTCTCTCTCTACTACTTCGCGCCTCTGGCAACCACTCTAACAATCGCCTGACATCTTTAGCATCCCGCTCTACAGTCCACTGTAGAACGGCCTCCATGACAGGGTCTTCAGTTGGCAAAAACCGTTCCGCCATGACTTTTCTAAACCGCTATAGCCCATCAATTATCCTGCTTAAGCAACTTATTCCTGATTCGCTCAAATAACTCGCCGCCGCCAGGCGCAGTGATTATCAATTGTCTTAATTCACTGAAATTTTCTCCTCTGACCGAGACAAATAGCATGGCAATTTGGTGCCATAGAGGGCTTTGCTGTGCCATAGCAATTAACCATTCATTGTTTGGCACTTGATGGCCACTACGATTCATTTCTTCAGCGATTTCAAGAATAATTTCCATCGGCTCTTGCTTACCAAATAGGTGAATAAGTGCCATCCAAGGATCCTCACCTAGCTCTTCCTGTGAGAGATTCGCAAGTAGTAGGCCGGCCAATTTCAAATCTTCTCGAGCGTGTCTTCTCCAAAGGGCAGGGATTAGTTTTGCTAACCTTCGTGGCTTGTCTTTTCCGTATGTTAGTAACCACGATGCAATAGTTCTCATTTCTGGATCGGGGCACCCGTAGTGAGCAGAAAAGCCACCGTGGTCGGCGGTAATATCCGCTCGCGGGCGAGTAATCATTCCCGGATTGCCTGCTGCATATGCCTCGCTGAGGAATTTTAGACAACGTCGATTTGATTTGAGCACTTTTGGTGTGGATTGCTCAAGAAATTGGTCAAGTTTGACATTCATTTTCTGGCCCCATCAGCCGCTTTCTTGCGAACAACGTCAAATAGATCGCCAACAAGGCTGACCGAATCTCTCAATGTACCTAGCATTTTGTCGATGACGTTTGGGTCCTCGAACTTCTCGCGAACAATCTCTCGTAGTTCCTCTTCAATTCGATGATGTTCCTCATCATCAATTTTGAATATGTCTCGTAGATGGGCCAGTACTCTGAACTCGTCTCTAGATAGGGACGCATTAACAATTGCAATTTCAAACAC
>DAWS01000006.1:1649-4199 GCA_002506025.1 Euryarchaeota archaeon UBA111
GCTTGGTAGATTTGTGAGGGCTCATCCTCATTAAGGCCTAATGCACTAGCTAATTTGATAATTAATCGCTTTTCTTCGCGGGTCAAAACCTTGTCAACCAGCATCACAGAAATAGTACTGTGAAAAGCCTCAAGGCTGTGTGAGATTGGTTCGGACACATCTATCCCATGCACTTACTATTATTGAATTAGTTGCTGTGAGAAAATGCATAAAATCACTATTTTTTGACAAGAGGTTTCAATAATGATGTGCCAACACGACTGTTTGTTCACATTCCATTCATGCCACGGCTCATGGCCGGGGTTTTGGTTTTGAGGGCTTTCCCTCACCCATTTGACCGGTCTGTGGACTATGAGGAATTCATATGTCAAAGAAACATAATAATCGAGGAGGCAACAACTCGAAAGGAAATAAAGCAATGAAATACATGGTTCGTGCTGACATCAAAGTCAATGGAACTGTGCAAAGAAAGGATATCATCGGTGCGATAATGGGCCAAACAGAAGGCTTACTTGGCGACGAATTGGAGCTTAGAAAGCTGCAGAGAACTGCAAGGATTGGCCACGTTGATGTTGAGATGGAGAATAAAGGCGGTAAGGTTCACGGATTAATATTAATTCCTAGCAGCCTAGATAATGTTGAGACAGCAATTATCGCGTCATCCTTAGAAACCATCGACAGAATCGGCCCATGCACTGCAAAAATATCAGTGATTGAGATACAAGATATTAGAGCAACCAAGCGCACTGTAGTAGTGGATAGAGCCAAGGAACTACTCCTAGATTTAGTCAATTCTGGTGAAGCAGCATCTAAGACGGTAATCGAAGAGGTTCGATCTGTTTTGACAGTTGGAACTGCCAAGCAGTATCATGGCCTAACCTGTGGACCTAATATCGAAAGTTCCTCTTCGCTAATTGTTGTCGAGGGTAGAAATGATGTTAGAAATCTGTTAAACTGTGGTGTTAAAAACGCCATTTCAGCAGACGGTGCAGGGACAATCAAGCAGGAGTTAATCGACTTAGCGAACGGTAAGGAAACAGTAATTCTAGCAATTGACGGTGACCGTGGCGGAGAGATGCTATTTAGTCAATTGAATGAAATGATGAAGGTTGACTTTGTTGCTCAAGCCCCAGTCGGCCAAGAATGGGAATTATTACCACAAAAGACCGTGACAAAATGCCTATCTATGAAAGTAGAAGCTGCTAAGTTTGCTCACCAAATAAAGCAAAAACAAGCTAAGGACGACAAGAAAGCTGGAGTTGAAGATAAGAACTGGGCAGATGATATGGATGATACCTTCGAGAAGAAGGAAGCACCAAAGGAAGTCCAGGAGTTGTTTTCACATCTCGATGATTTAGCCCCGAGAAAAGCGGTATTCGTCATGATGGATGGCACCGTAACCGATCCGGTGGGACCCAAGGACCTTGCATCAGCGGCTAATGAAGCCGATGGAGCAATCGCAATAATTTACAATGGTAGCATCAGTGATAAGACGCTAGATATCGCTTCTGAGGCAGCTATTGAAACAGTTGTTGGGACGAAAGAAGGTAAAGGCTACGGAAAGCGTGATGATGTTCAGTCCTGGCTTGTTGAAGTCCATCGCTGATAACTTAAACCAACGAGCATATAATGAATCTAAGCCGCTCTGCGGCAAATATGAGCGATGAGCCAGCCACCTGGCCTGACGATGATGAGGACCCATTCGCCCCAGTAGAATCTACAGAGGAAATTGCCGATGAAGAGGTAATTGAGGATAGTATAACCGATGATGAGAATGCAATTAAAGAAGTAGAAAGTCAGGAAAACCCTAGTGAAGTAACCGACACCTCAACCGATTGGAGTCTGCCGGTTAGGGTTGCACCAGTTCTGGCATTATCGGGCGAGAAAGTTGCCGAGTATCCCCTTAACGAATCCCCTGACGGCCGTAAGAATACTTCACTGATAGTCAGTGATGGTTTAATCCGAATAATTGAGGTAAGTTATGATGACGACGGTCAACGCAGACTGAATGTCAAGGCGGTTTTCAAAAATGAACTAACCGGCTTCTCTCACAATCATAACGAATTGATGCATAAGCACCAATGGATGTGGATCACTGCATTATTTGCTGGCCTAGCAACCTCATTTATCCCATTTTTCGGCTTTGTCGGTCAGTTTCTTATCGCTACAGGGGTAATTGGATGGGTATACATGCACCTAGAGGTCCACACTCTAGAATTCTCCACTAGTGGCTCAAAGCATAAGATTGCATTCACTGGCTATGGCTCAAACAGGCCAGCATTTCGTGCCAGTATGGCCCTAATCGGACCTACCATTGCTAAGTATATGGAAGCCGGTGAATTTGATACAGATTCCATTAACAATCTCCACAAGTCTTTGGCTGCTCCAGCGCCTCAGGTGCCTCCAGTCGTCATCGACGATCAGTCAACTCCTTTGTTACTGGAAGCCGGTTCAGAAAATACACTACAAGGCCCACCGGTGTCTAAAACGGAGCCACAAATGGATGAGGCACAACCACCGCTACCGCCGCCACCAGCGCCGCAGGAAATG
>DAWS01000006.1:4566-11182 GCA_002506025.1 Euryarchaeota archaeon UBA111
GCCGCAGGAAATGCCAACACCACCACCGCCAACATCACTACCTTCACCGCCAGAGCCGCAAGAAATCACTCCCTTGCCATCAACTCCGTCAGGACCTCCTCTACCTCCGCCATTACCACCAGCAACATTGCCTCCGCCCTTGCCTTTGGGCTCCATGGGCACACCACCTCCTCCGGGTGGTTTTGACCGTGGTGAGTTACCACTGGATGCTCCAATGCCTGATGCACCTGAAGTTGCAGTTACTGCCGCGCCGGTCGAAGAATCGTTATCAGATGACGAGAAGAATGAGTTACTTGAGGAGTTACAATAGCGATAATTTCAGCTTGCAATAACCACACCACTAGCACTATCCAAGTTTAACGTGTTTAACAGGATCTCAACCTCCTGTCTTAATTCCTCTAACTCATTGAGGCCAGGTAGCACTTTCTCATCTTTTTGTAATGGGACTTGGAAGCCAGGCCCGGGGATTCTTTCGAGGGCTTTACCTAGTATGGCAGAATCCTGTATTAGTTTGCCTTTGGATGCTTTGTGGCGGGCTTCAAGTCGTAACACAACCCAATTTTGATAGCGTTTCAATCCGTTGACAATATCTAGAATCAGCATTCTTCTGTCCCCATCATGTTCGTTTGACTGCGGCAAAAGTCGTAGAATTAATCTCAGCAGTCTGTCAACCCGAACATCTCTAGGTTCAACTCCAACATTTTTTGCCAAACTACGCCGGATTTCTTGAATTTGTTCAGGGGTCTCACCAGTGCTGTCATAGGTGTCCTCTAATCCAAGGCTGTTCATCAGCAAGTGAAGGTGTTCGACATCACTCGAATCGGCGGTTTGCAAGCCCATGGACTCCAGTGGAATTCGTTTTTCTACTACTACATCTTCACTGGCGACAGATTGAGCAACTATCTCTGCCTCATGAACGCCGATTTCCACAGCAGGGATTTCCTCACTGTTGACCGATGTTTTGATTTCACTTGGTGTAGGGGTAATCTCGGTGTTGGCCGCGACCTCTTCAATAGTATGTTCTTCAACTCTGGCCATTGATTCGAGGATTGCTTCATGGGCATCACCGAGTGCATCACTTGGCTCGAGTGACGGTGTGGAGCTACTAATGTTCGTCATTACATTTGGGTCTGGGGCCCAAGCGGTAAAACTGAATTCATCCTTACTGGGCGAAAGCTTGGCTAAATTTTTCATCATGAGAGGAATCTCATCGCTTATTTGGGCCAACTTGACGGGGTTTTGCATTTCTTCTTGTAAGCTAAGTGCTAATTCGATATCCCTATTCCATGGCATGCTGGAAAGTCTTCTCCTTAGGCTTTGGTGGTTGTTTACATGCTGGCGAATTCTTGCTAAGCGCTTGGCGAGCATGATAGGATTTTCTTGTAACATTGCACGCATCTCATCAACATACCAGCCTGCAGATTCATACAAATCAATTTCCTCAGCAATTCTCCGTTCAATTCTCTGAGCCACATTCTTACTAATTCCGGTAGTTCCGCTAAGACTAATTCGATTTGTCGAATCGTATCTTCTCGCTTCACTGATAAATCTCTCAAACTCCTTGATATTCATACTGCTCGATACGGTTTCTTGTGGTGCCAGTCCGGCTGAAATTAATTCCATTAGTTCTCTTTCCAGCATTACTCTGTGCCTAGCACGCCTAGTTACCATCCGTTCAATCATCAGTTTTGTATCTTCAATAACATCAGCTTCGGCATCGATTTCTTTGAGTAAATTGATGCGTTTTTCAACTTCACTTTGGCCATCGAATGAGACATCAATTCTAAGCAATTCATTGATACAATCTATCCGACTTTGCCAAATAGACTGTTTATTATTGATAATTGCGAGACAATTTACGGGGTCTTGCGCTATATGGGCCCCCCAATCATCCATCTCTAAGCCTTGATTTTGATATTGTTCGATTATCGATAAACACTCTAATTCGGCATCTTTCCAACGCAGTTCAAGATCTTCGACAATTACTCTCAATGCTTCTGTATGCTGTAAGTAGCCGATGAATTGATGGGCAGTATTAACATCATCTAGCCGTTCACTGAAGTATTCGTATCGCCCAACTAAGGCCAAGTGTTCATCAACCTGTATGCTTAATTCAGGTAAATTTGTCTCCCATTCAAACATTTCTTTCGGGGCAATTTTTCGGCTTGATAGTACTACGCCCGCTTCTTCCCATTCAGCAATTTGTAGGTTTATCTTTGACAGTCGTTTCTTCAATTCGATACCCATGGCATAAATTTGTTTGGCAAGATTGTCTAACTCGCCCTCATCTCCACTGTTCAGCATCGCTTTCCTCTGAACTTCATATCGCTCTGCCATCTGGCCGTCATATTCGGCAATCTCGTCAATAATTTGTAGCCTAATTATTTCGTGAAGGTTGTGTATTTTTTGTCGTTGAGCGATCTCTTGCATTGCATCAACTAGATTCAACTCACTGATATATTCCACATCATAACCGTCGCTCAGTAAGGTTTCAATTGCAGCATATACTGCTCGTTTTTGTCGTGCCTCACTCTCCTCAATTTCAGTCAGACTCTGATCAATTTCAGCAAATGAATTCGGGTCACTCATCATACCGATGAGTAGGTTAACACGCGGTTGTGATGATGCGTCTAGAGCATCACAACGTGCTAATACTAACAATCTCTCTTTGCCAAGCAATAGGGCTTCCCAATCTCCACGGGAATCCTCTAGGGTTAATTCCCACCTTCGGTATTGCTTGGCCCATTGCAGATATTTCTGCGCAACATCATCGTAATTTAGCGGATTGCTCAACTCTTCAATCCACGTAACAAATAACCCGTTTGATATATCTATGCGATCAAGCCACTCATTGCTCATTCGTGCGATTAATTGTTCACATGCAGAAATCAGGTATTCAATGTGAACAATCGCTTCAGTTTGGTATTCTTCTTGACTGATTAGATATTCAGTTAGCTCGCTGGTATTCCAACCATCATTAGACCAATCTTGCAGGTGGATATCGAACCAATTACCTTCGGTTCCGGGGATATTATCCTCTGTCATGACTTGACCTAACTACATCTGAGCAATGATAGTCTTTCAATGTGAGTCTTGCTAATCGTTGGAATTGAGTATTTTTTTTCTTAAATTAATACCCTCGGCTTTCCAAAACAGGGTCAAAAAAGCCATTGCAAACCTTGGGTATAGCCGGAGAGCATAAAGGGTCAGACTGAACTCGATTCGCATGGAACCAATTACAGCCTTGTTTGGGATTGCCTGCTTGGGTGCAGGTGGGGGCGTTGGATACTGGTTGAAACAAAACCACGAAAAGATGCAAAAGTTGAATGATTTGAATATTGTTTTACAAGAGTCGCAAAGCGCACACTTCACTCATTTGAATAATCAAGTAGCAGATGTTAATGCTCGATTATCCACACTCAATAGTATGGTAGATGCGTTACGAGCGACTAAACCCGGATTAGATGGAGCACTCAAGGCTTACAGCACTATCGCCCATCTCGAACAAATTGGGCAAATGGGCGAATCAATTGATGATGCACAGCAGTTTAGTGCTGCATTATCAGCACTCGAGACGCTGGTATCTCCTCTATCGGTTGAAAGTGAGGTCGGTGCCACTGGAATACTCAATCAGACTAGTTCGAATATGATTATGAGGCTCATTGAAATCTTTGATGAACACCAAATGGACGTTAGTAGCCTGGGGCTTAAACCAGTTTCAGCACACAAACTAGGACATGCTGCGATGAGCTTACGCCGATACGATTGGGCAGAGACCTGTTTTGGCATTGCTTATGCATCCTCCCCCGGTAATGCGAATGTTCTGGAAGCATTGGAGTTTATTGCGATTGAGCGTGGTGATGAGGTGCTTAGAAGGCACTGGTTAGAGGCACGAATGACCGTTAACCCAGATAGCCCAGAATTACTCAGGGCGCATGCGCATCTACTCGCTAAGATGGGCGATATGGAAGCCGAACGAGATGTATTGAGACTAGAAGCATTGGGCCTTGACACACCAGCAGATAGGTCGTTACTCTCAGGGTTAAGAGCACGTGCCGGTTCACGGTCAGAAGCATTAGAAGCGATTGAGGAAGCGATAGCCGAAGATCCAACACAAGCGGCTGATTGGCTTTCATATGCTAACCTCCTGTATGAAGAAGGTGAATCTAGCAAAGCCTTGGATGCAGCTGATAAGTGTCTAGAAATTGACCGTCAATGTGGTAGTGCATGGGCACTTACTGCTACTATATTGGCGCCTAAACAGAACCGTCTCAAAGAAGCACTCAAGGCAGCAATTCACGCCGTTGCTTTGGATTCGGGCGGCGTTGACTTAGTTCTTCTCAAGGCGGACCTATTGTTAGCAGATGGCCAAGTAACAGCGGCCGAGGAATCATTGGTGAAATCGCTCGAGAAAGATGCAATGAACGGTGAACTACGAGCTAGAATCGCAACTCGATATTTGCTCGACGGCCGCCCAGAAGACGCTCAAAATCTCCTTGATACAACTCCTGTTGGTATTGATCATGCTTTACTACACGTTGTTGAGGGCCGTCTCCATCTAGTTAATGCGGATAAAGCACGAGATGGGACTGGAGAGACGGATGCAACTTTGCTTTCGGTTGCGATTGCCGCCTTCGAGGGCGCATTGAAGCTTAACCGCGAACTTGGCGTTGCGTGGCTTGGCATGGCGCGAACTCAACGACTGCTACGCAATTTAGATGCAGCAGAAGAATCACTCACTAGAGCAAGACGTTTGCTGCCAGAAGATGACTCATCAGCAGCAGCAGAGGCGGCATTACTAGCGCTAGATCAGGGCGATATTACCACAGCTGCCAGTCTAATTGACGTTGCAGACATCCATGGCGATAGTCCAGTGATTGCTTATGTGCGCGGTAATATCGAAGCAAGGTCTGGGCACTTAGATAGAGCACTAGAATACTATGGTAAGGCACTCAATGCTGATACTAATCATATTCGTGCTCGTCTTAATCGCTGTAGTATTTACATGGCCATGGATGAGGGACGCAAAGCCCTTGACGATGCTGAAATATTACTAGATTTAGCGCCGAACTTTACGCTTGCTAGATTCAGAAAAGCAGAAGCACAAATGATGCTTGGCGAATGGTCACAAGCAAGAGAGAACTTGGATATTGTATTAGAAAAATCACCTCACCACCATCAAGCATTAACGCAATTAGCGGCTTGCTTTATTGCCCTAGATAGACCGGAAAGAGCAGAAACTCCGCTTAACGAAGCCCTCAGAATAGCCCCCGATTATGCTGCAGCATGGCATCAGCGAGGTTTATTGTATTTGGAATGGGGCAGACATGACAACGCAATGAGTGATTTCGAGGCTGCAGTGAAGGCTGATCCACATCATTTAGATTCGAGGTTACACATAGCAGCCATGCACCATGAAGCTGAACAATTCGATCTCGCAGCCGTTGCTTGGCGCGCAGTATTGCAAATAGACCCAGATCACTTAGTTGCAAAGACTAGACTAGATGAGTGTGAAGTAAAACTAATGGCTCAATAGGCCTCACAAATTCGCCGCTTTCTCGGCTGCAGCAACTGTCGCCCTAACCGCAATAGCAGTGTCTGGCGTCACTGATATGCTGGTTATTCCGCAGTCAATTAGGAAAGGCGGAAACTCGTCTGGGAAGTCAGACGGTGCTTGGCCGCAAATTCCTATTTCCAGATTTTTGGCCTTGAATTTCCTTACAATATCGCGAATCATTGATTTTACTGCCGGAGACCTTGCGTCAACCGGATTCTGGTAACCCTCTAAATCATCGCGAGATACGGCGTAGACAGTCTGTACTAAATCATTAGAGCCGATAGAGCCCCCTGAAAGTGCCATCATATCCATGAACCGGTCCGCTTCTATCGCATTGGATGGCAATTCAACCATGACAAATAAATCAGTTCCAGAACTTGGTCCGATATCATTCTCTTCTAGCAAATCTTTGACCATTTGACCCTCTTCTGGGGTTCGACAGAATGGGACCATCAGTTGTAGGTTGTCGAGCCCAAAATCGTATTTTACCGACTTCATAGCCGCAATCTCCATCTCGAATGCAGGCTTGAACTTCTCATCTAAGTAGCGAGAGGCCCCTCTCCACGCTATCATCGGATTTTCTTCTACAGGCTCAAAAATTGATCCACCTAATAATTCTCGATATTCATTTGATTTGAAATCAGAGAGCCTCACCAGAACAGGGCGAGGGTAGAATGCAGCACAAATTAGACCGACTCCTTCTCGGAGTTTGTCAATGAATAGGTCTCGCTTGTCTTCATATGCCCATGCACGACTTTCTAGGGATTCAACCAGACTTCTCACATCATTGATATCAGATTCGATAAAGGATTCCTGATAGGGTTTCAATCCAGCAGGTAATTCACCGCTTTCAACAAATTGTTTCAACTCATCATGGTGGACAAATGCCAGTGGATGGATGCCTAACTCTGAAGAAAGAATAAACTCTATTCGTGCCAGACCGACTCCATCTACTGGTAGTTTCGAATCGATAAGTGATTTTGTCGGGAACCCGACGTTAAGCTTGATTTTAGTGATTAGTTCAATATCTTCATCGAATGAAACCTCCTCTATTTCAAA
>DAWS01000028.1 GCA_002506025.1 Euryarchaeota archaeon UBA111
GACTGAGCGTCTAGGCACAGATTCAGGTCCAGCGCTCAACATTAATCGTGCGGCTGCAATTATTGATACCGTTGTCATGTACGGCAATCATACTGGGCTAATTTGGAACGGCGATAATAACGGTAATTTCCCTTCATCACTAAGTAACGCACAACTATCTGGTTCTACATGCCTGCTTTTGGTTGAGCACACATATATTTCCGGTAGTGATAATCTAATTACACCACAATGCAGTGGCACGATTACTCTCCAAGACAGTCAGGTTAACTGGAGCAAATTTACCGATTTAACTCAGTCGACAATCATTAATCTCGATTCTTTTTCTACACTGCATTTACACCAACCAGTTGACATTGCACTGGCAGATGCCAACATTGCGCCCTCAGGCGAGATCGAGGTGGCTTGGGATGTTTCTGTGTGGGTACAAAATAACAACTCCAACGGAATACCAGATGCACCGGTGCAAATTTCCTTTAATCAGTTTGAACCCAATGCTCAACAAAATACTAACCAAGACGGCTTTGTGACCTTCCCCGACTTTATTGGTCAAAAGTGGACCAATACGGGGCCATCAACTACCTCGACCGTGACGGTGTCATGTGCTTATGATGGTCAATCAAACAGTATCTCGACTACGCTTGATGCTGACAAAATAGTCTATTGTCTGCTGCCGCTAGATAATCAACCACCGTTTTTGTATTGGGATACTCCAGAAGACTCAGCCATTTTTCCAAGTTCTTCTAAGGTTGAATTCAATGCCTCTCGGTCTTGGGATTTAGATGATGATGAACTGGTTTGGCAGTGGACTTCATCAATCGACGGAATCATAGGTGATTCTGCGGCTTTTTTCGTCAATGACGGTGCTTCATCACAGGCACTTAGCGATGGAATACATCAAGTCACCGCCCAATTATGTGATGATAAAGGAAACTGCGTGCAGCAAACTAGGGTCGTTGAGTTGGCTAACTTTGCTCCAGTCGTGTTCACTGATTTCACTCCTGAGCTAAACAATTTCAATGAGTTGATTATTCCGAGAACCGGTACACTATCAGTGAATCTATCCGGCACATACGACCCAGAAGGTGACCTATTGAATTGTTGGATTTCCACCTCATATGGCCTTACCTATCCGGACCAATCAAATTCTCTGGTTGAGTGTGCAGAAGTGATTGAATATGCGTTCCCATTAACCTCAACACCCGGTAATATTGCACCACCGTCAGATTCGTTTTCACTGTCAATCAATGTTGATGACGGAGTTAACGACCCAGTAGTGCTAACTTATGATACAATTCTATATAACGAAATACCAGAACCAATTTTCACGGTGATAAGGTCGGCAAATTTCAGTGAAAATGTTGTTACATTGGACGGTTCTCAAACTATTGATCCTGAAGGGGATACCCTTGCCATCGAGTTCTACTCGAGCCTTGACGGTGTGTTGCAGTGGTCGGATGAGCCATCTGGAAATGTTTGGCAGGGCTATTTGTCTAGAGGCGTCCACAACATCGAGATGCGAGTTACTGATGACAGACCAGAACATACTAATTCATACGAGATTTCATCAACTCTGGTCGTAGTGCTAAATTCTGCACCAATCGCTGATATCAAGTCACCAAATTCCGCAGTTAGTTATGATTCATCTGAACTAGTCGTGTTATCGGCCAATGGCTCGGGAGATTTTGATTCGGCATGTTCATCGTTCAACACAATCGGATTTTGGCATTGTTCTAGCCAAGAACCAGCACAGGGTTCAGAATACCTGCAGGTCTCTTGGACAAGTGATTTAGACGGAAGGTTGTCTTCGACAAATCAAGAGGGCTTGTATTACACAAGCCGATTGAGTAGTGGAACTCATACCTTAACGCTCGAAGTTGATGATGGCATCAATCCACCTGTGACAGATGTAACGACCATAGAAATAACAAAATCACCACCCGTGCTGATGTTATCAACTCCAGATTTATCTAAATCGTATCAATCTGCTGAGTATATTTTCTGGAATGCGGTCGAATCAGTTGATTATGATGGCGATTCATTTACCATGACGGTTACGACAAACCTGCAATCAGAACCGATATTGAGTAACGTTGACCCGGGGATAACTCACATGTCACAGTTGGTTGCCGGGGAACATGAAATTAGTATTTCTTTAATCGATTCAGACGGTATGCAGAGGATTGAGTCATTTAGCCTAGTAGTTGTTCCTTCAGCGCCAAATGCTGTTATAGAATCCCCGTTCGAAGGCCAATCGTATGTGGGTGGAGACGAAATAATCCTTGATGAGGCTTCATCTGACGCAGATTTCGATATTGTGTTCAGGCAATGGGAGGTCACTGATAAATCTACAGGCATCGTAGTTTATACTACGAGTGCGAGTACCGAACAGCTAACATTGTCACCTGGAGAATACCAAGTTACACTAACGGTGCGAGACAGTCTAGCAAACACTGCGCTCGAGACCAGAAATATCAGAGTCGAAAATACAGATCCAGTATTAGATGCAAATAGTCTCATTGTTAGTCCGGGTGAACTGACAACTGGAGTTCTAACAACCGTCGAGGTAAGTGTTGGTCTCTCAGACCCCGACGGCACAACTCAAGACGTTAAGGCAATCATAATTCACGGGATTCAAGTTTGGGAATTTAGTCTACAGGACCTTGATGGCGATGGGATTTGGGAAGGGATTGTTGAAGTTAATCCGGAAAAATCAGGTAGACCTAGTTTGAAAATAACGGCAACTGATGGCGAAGGTGATACCGCTACAGTTAGCCAGATTTCGCGTACTATTGTGGTTAGCGATACAGAACAAGTCAGCACTAACGTATCATTCCTTGTTGGTAGCGGAGCGATTATTGTTGCAATCATATTCATTAGCCTGTTAATCAATAGAAGGCGCAAAATAAGACTTGAAGATGAATTAATTGAGTCATGGGATGCTTTCAGAACTCCTGCCAAGGATAGCGACGCTAAGTTGGAGGGGGGTGCCATAGACGGTTCTAGAGAAGTAGTAAACGACACTTGGTCTAAACTTGAGCAAGAAGAGGGTTTGAGCTAATTATTGCTCGGGTAAATTCTTGTTGGTAGAATCTGGGTTTGATTCCCTGCTACCCCATGGAGTTCTAGTCCGATTTAGACCTACTCGCTTGGCAAATAAGAATTTGAAATTCTTCCAGCCGTCTCCCCATGTGTGAATTTCTGCATCACCAACTCGAGGGCGATATGGAACCGATACTTCGATTGCCTTGCTTTTACCGAGATGTTTACGGGCGAGGATTTTGATTTCCTCAGACAGTGGCATGCCGTCATTGGTAGGGCGCATTTTGTGGTTGTCAAATACCGATTTTCTGAACACCCACATCCCAGATTGTGAATCCTTGATGCCGTAACCAAATAGTAACCTTGCAGTGAATGATAGTGCCCAATT
>DAWS01000004.1 GCA_002506025.1 Euryarchaeota archaeon UBA111
TTGGCAGTTGGTCGACCATACTTACTCTCTCCTTACGGCTAATTTAAACCCGTGCGCGTAACGCCCATAATATTCATGTTTTAGTGAACAAACAGGACCTGCCAATATTAGACGAATGGTGGCCTAACTACGACCGCTTTGACTGACTTACGAGGACTTGCGACCACCATCACCTCATCACCTTCACTTACACCCTTGAGATAGCCTATACCTATGCCGACATTACCCAAACTCGGTGATGGTGCACCTGATGATAGCCTACCAATTATTTCACCGGCAAAATTTGCCACTTCTTTACCGGGCCTCGGCAATGGACCTTTTTCTGTATACTTGACTCCCCACCAGCGAGCATCATTGGAGTCGTGTGATTCCAATCTTGATTTACCGATAAAGTCATGATCCATATCAAGGCCAAACGGCACATTTGTCTCCCATGAATCACGGGCAAGGAACTCCGTCGAATCATCCAGTTGTGGCCAGCAAAAATCTACACCGCTCAATAGGTATCCTTTCTCCAACCGCAATGTGTCTCTAGCCCCTAACCCTACTGGAGTTGCTCCAGCGTCTATGAGTGAACGCCACAACTTTGCTGCATCAGAATTTGGGATGAAGATCTCATACCCTGATTCTCCAGTATAACCAGTTCCTTGAATCCAGCCGGAAACACCGAGAGTATTGGTCATAATCTGTTGCCACCTGAACCTACCAACATGATTTTCCTTACCCAATACGCTGGTGAGAAGTTGTTCTGATTTTGGTCCTTGCAAGGCAATTATTGACATCTCGGGGGATAAATCTTTGATTATTACTGAATTATCAACCGGTAATTTGTCATTTAGCCAATCCCACATTACGCTAATCATAGAGGCGTTGGGAACCCCGAGGATTTCCTGTTCTGATACTACGGCAAAAATCATGTCGTCGATAATATATCCATCACCATCAAGAAAGTGTGTGTAAGCACAGCGACCGTCTGTAATCGATGTAACTTTCTGTGTTGCGACACTCTCTAACCACTCCTTGACTTTGGGGCCGGTAAACCGAAATGTCCCCATGTGGCTGACATCGAACATGCCTGCTCCAGAGCGGGTGGCAAGATGTTCTTCCTTGATATTAGAATACCATATTGGCAATTCAAACCCATGAAAGTCAACGATGTTGGCCTCAAGTGCCACATGCTCATCATAAAGTGCTGTCCTGACCAACTCTCCACTTGCCATGATAATGCTAGAACTAGACGCCCCTTAAACAAGGGGGAACTAATAGCGTGCTGGAATTTCTCTGATTATTTCTTGCCCATGCCTTTCCACAGCAGATACAAGCGACTCCAACACTGATTCATCGATTAAAGGGTTAGCAACAACCGCTCTTATCACAACGTCTTCTCCGATGTTTGAGCGGCTTACCAAATGGACGCCTTCCCGCATTAGTCGATTTCTTATTTCGGTATTCAATTCATTTAGGTCGAGATTTTCAGACTCAAATCTAAAGCAGACATTAGTCCACCTACGTTCAGACATCATAGTGAGGTGCTCACTTTTTGCAACCAAGGCTTCTAAATAATCAGAAAGGTCACAGTATCGTTCAACCATCTTAGCCCAACCTGCGTCGCCAATTTCCCGCCAAGCAATCCACAGCTTCAATGAATCATTGCGTCGACCACATTGTAAAGAATATCTTCCAAGATCGATGTCTTTTGTGTCCTCATGAAATAAGTAGTGAGCCGCATCGCCATGCGCGCAAACAGCGCGTAAAGTATCCTTGCTCTTGGTCAGAAAGACGCTACAGATTAACGGCATTCCCATCATTTTGTGAGCATCCCAGCATACACTGTCAGCCAATTCAACGCCGTCCATCAATTTGCGGAAGCGTTTGGAAAACAGTGAACTCCCACCCCATGCAGCATCAACATGAAGCCATATGTTGTTGTCATGAGCGATGTTAGCGATCTCCTTTAGAGGGTCAAAAGCACCTCTTACTGTGGTTCCTGAAGTAGCAATAATGCAAAAGGGAGTTTGACCATTTGTTCTCGCTCGGACTATTTCTTCAACCAATGATTCTGGCTTCATACGCCCTCTTGAGTCACATGCAACCTTGACGAGATTCTGGTAACCAATACCAACAACATTGGCGGACATTAATACGGAGTAGTGTGCCTCAGCAGATACGAATGCAACATATTTAGAACCGTCAAACCCAGTTATTGAAGACATGGGGTGAGATGCTTGCCGAGCACAAAGCATACCCATCATATTGCCGTTTGAACCACCAGTAGTGAGTGTTCCAAATCCCTCTGCATAACCAACAATTTCCATCATTCTTTCAACTATTGCCTGCTCAATTAATGTGGCGATCGGCGATAATTCATAGGTATACATCGATTGATTGGTCAGTGCAGCAATAACTTCCCCAGCAAAACCAGCAACATTCAAACCACCCCACAACGGATTCATAAATTCTGGCCGATTTGTTCGGACGCACTGTCGGAGGAATTCATCTATATCATCTAGTATTGATTGTGAGCCATTTCCTTCGAGGGGGAGTGAAAGGTCAGTAGACTGTCCCCGTGATGAAGGGGTGAGGTAATCGACCGTTTTATGGTCAGTATTGTCAGCTGAGTTGATGTATAATTCAATTCGTTGTGTCAAACCATCGAGGAACTGGGTCAACTCTGTTCCCCGCATCACCCTCTACGCAACGCGCTAATCCTTTGAAGCATGCGGTTAGATGGGCATCAAATTGGCAGAAATGAATATTATATTCAGACTGGTTATGTAACTATTCATTTTGCATTCGAGACATACAGAGGCAATACTTCAGATCTAAGCAGTTTCTTAGAACGAAAAAATCAACGAAAAATTCCAGATAAGGTTTCAGTTGAATTCTGGCTGACATAATGAATAAAAATTACCAAATTAATCAATGACGAGAAGAAAATATAAATCAAAATGCATGCAACTTGCATACTTCATTAGTAATATTGAATAAGGAACTTCTTGCACGCCCAAGTAATGCTAGGTGAAGTAGGCGGTAAGTGGCTGGATAGATTGCATCAACATGTTGCAAAAGAT
>DAWS01000099.1 GCA_002506025.1 Euryarchaeota archaeon UBA111
GACCTGAATTGTGGTTTGCTGCGTAGTTGATGCCGGAACGTTAGTGAGTTCTTGATCGTTGAATACCAAATTCCAACCTGGCGGAATGTTTCTTGCTTGACTTAGCAATGAGGGGCTAGAGGATTGTTCCCATGGATATGAAATATTGGTTGTCTGGTTGAATACTGTATCGTCAGCTGCCTGCTGAAGTGCTAGTTTTTCTGCTGGCGGTAATGCTATGGTATCATTTGTCTCGACTGATAAATTGCCAGTCATTGACGCATAAATAACACAGGCCGCAAGATACGAACCCGCTAGCGAGGGATGATAGCCGTCACCATCATACAAGTTGTGGAACGCACTTCCTGCCATTTCTGGTATACCTCCCGAGTCTTGTACGTTTTGATACACATTAGCGAAGCCAAGACCAACGGGTGCAATCCATACATTACGTGTTGCTGTAGTCATATTATCATGATAATCGACATATCCTTGACGAAGGCGCTCCTGCATTGTGGGGTAATCAGGATAAATGGTAGGATTTGTTATGTCACCTGCAAGATAACCCCAAGTCATCATTAGCATTACTTCTGAACCAGCCGATTCTACCGCGTCGGCGATGTGAATTCCGCTTGTATTACTGGCAATCCAATCGGGATCGGTTCGGTCGAATCCCGGTATTTGGCTTTGGTCCTGTAAAACTACATAGTCCCAAATGTGGCCAGAATTTCTCAGCGATGTGTTCCACACATCACCACTAGTGTTGATGTCATTCCAGTGATTTTCTAACGTAAAGGAGCCTGCGGTATTTGCTACAGTAGAATTATGTTCACCTACTGAGTTAAACAAGTCTGCTAGTATAATATCTAGATTATTGTCGCTCATAAAACTGTTACCATACATCAATATGTCCTCAGGGACAACAACTTCTGGTGAGTTGGAATTATTTGAGTGGTTGGCCCAAAAACCGGCGAGATCAGGTTCTGCATCAACCGCCAAAAGTATGGTATCAGGAGCATTGCCATCGTTATTGACATCAATTGTAAAATTACTACTTGTTCCTGCTAGCATCTGCTGGAGTGGACCGTTTGAACTACTGAATGCTAGTGAAGATGAATAAGACGGTTCAACTGTTACAGTAGAGGTTATGTTATTGTAAATTTGGTCGCCATATTCGGTTACATTGATGACAAAACTACCACTGTCTGAGGGCACTGCAGTGAGCCCCAGCACAACTGAGATATCGATGGTGGTTGAACGTGCCGGAAGCACGCTTGCAGTGGTTTCACTTGCGAGCGTAATAGCCCAAACACTGCTAAGTCCTGAGGTTTCTAGAGTAATATTGTAACTCGTAGTGTAGTCCCCGTCATTAGTGATTGTTAGAGTCATATTATCAGAGTCACCGCCCTGAATTTCCACATGTGGGTTGTCGAGAGAGAGTATAATCGGGTTACTTGCAGAGGCGCTACCAATTATTGGAGAAGCACTAGCCATTATCATTAACGAGACGAATAATATTGCTTTGGATGCACTACGCGACATAAGACCAACCATAGCCAGCAAGACCCCCCTCTTGAGTGAATCGGAGATTTGGACGATAATTGTGCTATCATTTACTTTCTTTTAGTGCTGAAATGCGTTTTTCGTCAATGACTTCCCAAGGGAACTCGCCTTCCCTATCAGGAACACGACCAAAATGACCACCAGCGGCTGTAACTGAGTATATTGGTGCTTGTAACTTCAAGTCTCGAGCAATTGCTCCAGGTCTGAAGTCAAAGACTTTTCTCACTCTATTGGCCACAGTGAGTTCATCCAGATCAGATGTGCCAAAGGTCTCTACTCTGACACTTACCGGTTCGGCAACTCCGATAACATAGGCTAGTTGTATTTCACACCTTGAAGCCAAACCAGCAGCGACCACATGTTTAGCAGCCCACCTTGAAGCGTAGGCTGCAGAACGGTCGACTTTTGACGGATCTTTACCCGAAAAAGCACCGCCTCCATGTCTGCCCATACCGCCATATGTATCGACAATTATCTTTCGCCCAGTCAGACCTGCGTCGGCGTATGGGCCACCCGGGTCGGCAAATCTCCCAGTGCCGTTGACGACTAGTTTGTATCCTGCAGATAACAACTCTGATGGTATTGAATGTTCAACTACGTGCTGTTTAATCTGCTCTTCTACATGTGCAAGTTCCTGCTCCTCAGAACCTTCAAACTGGTCTTTCAGGGTGTTATCGTGCTGAATTGCAATTACTACTGTGTGAACTTTTTCGATATCACCGTTGGAATCATACTGAACTGTGACCTGGGATTTACCATCCGGTCGAGCCCATGGCAATATTCCCTCCTCACGCACCGTAGTTAGTCTTCTAGACAAACGCTGTGAAAGGGCTGCAGCAAGTGGGAAATACCTTCCTTTGAGTTCATTGTAAGATTCTGTTTCCTCACAAGCGTATCCAAACATCATACCTTGATCGCCCGCTCCTTGGTCTAGACCATCCTTGTTTACCCCTTGAGCAATGTTTGCTGATTGTGTTGTGATGTGGACTTGAACTTCACAATATTCTGGGTTTGTTGCATCCATGCCGATTGCGTGAGATGTGTATCCTATGTTAGCTGCGGCCTGTCTTGCAACTGCTTCGTAGTCTGGGATAGCACCATCAAGGGAGACCTCACCAGCAAGGACGATGAGGCCTTTGTCCTCTTTGCCCTTTACGCAGGTTTCAACTGCAACTCGGGCATTGCAGTCAACCGTCAAACAAGCATCTACAATGGCATCTGATATAGCATCACACAGTTTGTCAGGATGACCACTGGTAACTGACTCTGAGGAAAATAGCACACTGCTCATGCCACTCGGCGGCGACCACCACTTTATGAATCAATCGTAACTTTTTAATTTCAATTATTCTTTCTAATCATAAAATTCAATTGTATTCTCTATTGATTATTATCTGCTATTAGCGAACCTTTGATGACCTATGCCAATTTCCGCCAACTCATGAGCAACTATGTGCCAACCCATTATCGCACGCACACCCTCGGCGAAATACAAAGCGAAGGTGCAGACTTATTGGATACTACAGTTACCGTTGCTGGATTTATGGAAGCCAATCGTGGGAAAGGAGCGATCTGTTTTGTTGATTTACGCGACGGGACTGGCAAGACCCAGATATTCCTCAAGTCAGATAACGTCGGTGAAGAAGCTCTAGATATGGTTCAGAGAATGACCCGAGAATCAACTTTACAATTTACTGGAAAGGTTAGCGAAAAGCGCCCGCCTAAACTCAAGGAAGGAGAAACTCCTCCCCCGCCGACCTATGAGGTTGTTGCTGACTCAGTCACGGTTATTGCTAAGGCAGAAGCACCACTTCCACTAGGCATTACTGACACGGTACACGTCGAACTAGACACTAGACTTGACAATCGATTCCTCGATCTCCGAAGAGCGCACATAGCAGCAATGTTTCGGTTGCGCGGTAAAGTCTTGCAATATGGTAGAGAAGCGCTAATCAGTGAAGGATTCTTTGAAACACATACACCAAAAATTGTTGCTACAGCAACGGAAGGTGGCACCGACTTATTCCCTATGCAATACTTCGACACGCCTGCTTTCCTCAATCAGTCGCCTCAATTATTCAAGCAACTTTGCATGTCTGGCGGACTCGAGCGTGTATTTGAGATTGGTCCAGCCTTCAGAGCCGAAAAGCACGACACATATCGTCATCTGAATGAATTTATTTCCTTTGATATTGAGTGCTCATGGTCTACGGATGATGATGTCATGGGAGTTCTTGAGCGAATGATACACCACATGTGGCAATCAATCGCTAATGATGAGGAATCTCAGTCATACATCGCCACAATCAATGAATATCGTGCCAGCAAGGGCGAGGAACCGGTAGAAGTGATAGTTCCTGAATTACCATTCCCAAGAGTATCTTACTGTGATGCCATAAGAATCATCAAAGAAAAAGGCGGCAAAATCGAATGGGGTGACGACATTGATGCGGAAAACTCCGATTTGCTAGCAGAGGATTTGCCCCAGTTTTACTTCCTACCACGGTGGCCAATGGCTCTCAAACCGTTTTACATCCACCATGTAGAGGGTGAAGACGGCTCAACAGGAGACCAGTTGAGTCGCGGATTCGACCTTAACTTTGGCCGGGACGAGTTGACATCGGGTGGACAGCGAGAGCATCGCATGGATGTATTGATTGATAATTTAAAGAAAATGGACTTAGATCCAGAGGAATTTGAATTCTATGTCGCTGGTTTCAGGCATGGTGTCCCACCACACGCTGGTTGGGGGCTCGGCGTTGAGAGAATACTGATGAAACTGACAGGAGCAAAGAATGTCAGAGAAACGGTATTGTTCCCCCGTGACCGAAAACGAGTTAGTCCTTAGACATTAACTGTGTTTTATCCACTGCTCGCCATCCCAATAGTGGAAACTGCCATCACTCATCTTTCGCCATGTGTATCCTGATTCGTCTTTCCATTGGTTCAGAATTTGTAATTGGTTGTGAACTGGTGCTGCTCCGCTTGTCTGGGTTTGTGCATAGTCTTTAGTGACTGAATCTTTGCCGTTATTGTTTGGTTTGTAGCGTAGGAAAACTGCGATTGCGGCGATTATTACAACGACCGCAACTATACCGATGATAATGCTATTTCGACGTTTTTCATCAGCCGCCTTTTGCCTTGCAGCCTCTGCTTCGGCAATAGCTTGTGCATTATCACCAACACCATCACCGTCGGTATCTAGAGTTTCGGTAGCATCCTCAGGGAAAGCATCAGCATTGTCACCAACACCATCGCCATCCGTATCGGCTGTCTCTGCTGCATCATTTGGCGCCCAATCAGAATTATCACCTACCCCGTCTCCGTCACTATCGGTAGTCTCGGTCGGGTCATTGTCAAATGCGTCGGCGTTATTTCCTACTCCATCCTCATCTGTATCTTCCGTTTCTGACGCATCTTCGGGGAAGATATCGGAATTATCACCGGTGCCGTCACCATCAGAATCAGTTGTTTCGGTTGGGTCGTCATCAAATGCATCAGCATTGTCACC
>DAWS01000142.1 GCA_002506025.1 Euryarchaeota archaeon UBA111
AATTCAGCCGCACAAGAATCAACCATGCGATAATTTGGATGCAAACCCAAGGAATGCCTTCGACGCATGATTGAATCTTCATCACGTCCTCGTGGCAATGACTTGTAACCACTTGCTGGGAAAGAATTAAGCGCGTCAGCAATATGAGAATCTGCAAAACCATGAGACTTCCATTTACGCAATACTTCTCGGTCGATTTCGGTCGGGTTGCATGAGAGTTCAATCATCTCATGCTCAATCTGCGCTATTTTCTCGAACCGATAAAGGAACCATCTTGTAATGCGAGTAATTTCATGAACCTTTTCTACACTCCACCCGCGTCTAAACGCTTCGATGAGCGCCCCCATCCGCCGGTCTGTTGCGATACTGCACCAATCAACTAAGACTTCATCAGGTAGTGGTTCATTGGCACGCTCTGCCATTGTTTCACCTTCAGACTCATCGGCTCTGGTTAACGGACGTGGATGTGGACATCCTTGCTCAAGTGAGGCCCACGCCTTGAGGAATGCCTCTTCAAAATTCCTTCCTATTGCCATTACTTCCCCAGTTGATTTCATTGATGTGCCTAAAGTTCTATCTGCAGTTCTAAATTTGTCAAATGGCCAACGAGGAATCTTGACGACACAATAGTCCAGTGTTGGCTCAAAGGCTGCTGTGGTGCCATCCCCAGTAATCGGGTTTGGCAATTCATCTAATGTGTAACCAACGGCAATTTTAGCTGCTATTCTTGCAATTGGATAGCCTGTGGCCTTACTTGCTAGTGCAGATGAGCGAGATACTCGCGGGTTAACCTCGATAACTCTGATCTCTCCGGTAAACTGATTGAAAGCAAATTGAACATTACACCCCCCTTTGATATTTAGGGCCCTGATCAATGCTAGCGCTTGGTCGCGCAGTATCTGATGGTCTTGATCGGAAAAAGATTGTAACGGTGCAACTACTGTTGATTCTCCCGTATGAACACCCATCGGGTCGATATTTTCCATGGTACAGACGATTATTGCATTGTCTGATTCATCCCGCATTACCTCATACTCCAATTCCTGCCAACCTAGAATTGATTCCTCAATAAGGACTTGATTTATACGGGAATTTCGCAGACCCAAGGTGGCAATTTCAACCAATTCACCGACATTCCAAGCAGTACCGCCGCCTAATCCTCCAAGAGTAAATGCGGGTCTTATCAGCAAAGGCCAAGAGCCGATTTTTTCTGAGGCATCGATTACCTCCTCCATTGAATTACAGGCTATAGCCTCACTTATTGGTAAATTGATAGATTGACACACCTTGTTGAATAAATCCCTGTCCTCAGCCTTATCTATCGCATCAAGGTCGGAACCAATCAGCTCGACACCCAACTCGTCCAATACGCCTGAATGTGCTAACTCACTAGCAATGTTTAGCGCAGTTTGACCGCCCATACCTGCTAACAGTGCACATGGTTGCTCAATTTCCAAAATCCGTTTAATGGAGGATGCGAGCAGTGGTTCGATGTATACCTTATCTGCCATTTCAGGGTCATTTTGTATGGTTGCAGGATTGGAATTGACTAGTATTACCTCGTAACCGTCCTCTCGTAGTGCGCGAACTGCTTGACTACCAGAGAAGTCAAACTCCGCTGCTTGACCTATCTTGATTGGACCACTGCCTAATACCATGATTGTTTTCAAATCATTTCGTCTAGGCACTTATTGACCCTCCAGATGATTATCTACTATTTGCCTGAACCTGTTGAACAAACTTTCTGCATCATGAGGTCCAGGACAAGCTTCAGGGTGAAATTGGACAGTGAAGCATGGTTTATCAGTGACATCTAGTCCCTCTACGGTCCTGTCATTAGCGTTGATGTATCGGACTTTTACCTCTTGACCGTGCAGATTTTCAGTGTCGGGCGAGGTTGCTCCTGAAGGGTGAGCAGCAAGCATTCCAGCCTCTGGGTCTGCGACGGCGAATCCATGATTTTGGCTGGTAATTTGTACCTTACCAGTTACTAGGTCAACAACCGGTTGATTAGCACCGCGGTGACCGTATCGCATTTTGTAGGTTTTCAAACCTGATGCAAGGCCCATTAGTTGATGACCTAGACAAATGCCCATTACCGGATAATCGGATTTAACTGCCATCGCTAAGGTAACTCTAGCCGCAGATGCCTTACCCGGATGCGCTGGGTCACCTGGGCCGTTGGAGCAAAATAATGCGTCAATGCTGTAATCGTTTACCAGGACATTAAATGGTATGTCAGGAGGGCACCAAATCACTTCAAAGTGGTGGCAAAGGCTGCGCAGGATGTTAAATTTAATTCCACAATCTAGCGCCGCTAATCTAGGTTTTTGACGACCAAGTTCATCAGTATCTCCCGGGTTAAGAACTACCGACTGTTTTATTGAGACCAGATCTACTAAATCGTCTAACTCAGGTGAGGTTAACTCAGCAAGCCTCTGCTTCATTTGTTCCTCTTTCTCAAGCGGACCAAAAACGCATAATACTGTTCCTAATTCTCGAACATTTTTTGTTATCGCACGTGTGTCGATTTCCTCAATTCCGGGAATGTTGTGAAGTCGAAGAAAATCATTGACTGTAGCAACTGAATCACGGTGGTCCGGATCTTTCATTGCGTGTCTAACAACAACGCCTCGCGGCCAAACCGATGATGACTCTGAGCGATTAATGTGGATGCCGTAATTACCAATTAAAGGATAGGTAAATGTCAAAACTTGGCCAGCGAAAGAAGGGTCAGTAAGGGACTCTTGATAACCCATCATGCCAGTTGTGAAAACTAATTCACCCTCACCGATTCCAACTGCACCGAACAGGTTGCCCTCGTATCTACCACCATCAGCAGTTAGCAACACTCCAGGACCCTCAGCTTGATTGCTTAATTTTTGGTCGAGTTTGAAGCCGTCTGCCGCATCCATGAACCTAGGATATGTCGAATTTCTGTAATCTAAGGAGCCCGGGCAGAAACTGCCCTCAGCCTCTAGGGGTATCGACATCAGCAGTTGTCGATGAAGGACTCAAATAATAATTGGGATGGGATGGATTGTGAATAAATCCCCTAACATTGGTTGGATAAACGATTAAATCCTCCAATTGTAATTTAGTAAGTAATAATTTACAAATAACACTGCTATACTTCTTTTACATCTTTTCCAGATTTAGATGGAGAGATTACTAACTGCGGATTTTGATATTGGCGTTCGAAACCCGCACCTTCTGTCCAGCAATCCAAAAACAATGCTAGTGCTGCGACTTCAGAGTGAGGTTGGTTACCAACAGCGATATTATAGTCACTAATCGAGAATAGTTCTGCAGGAACCTTTGCTCCACCGACAACCACCAATACTGGCCGATTTTTTGGTAATTTAGCAATAGTAGGTTTAAATGGTTCTCCATACATTGTCAAATGGATAATTAATGGCCTAAGTTCATCGTCAGACTTAGCTACCTGTTTGAGCATCTTCATTGGACTTTGTTCGTGACGGCAAGTAATTCCGTGTCCAAATCGTTCATTAACTGAGGCGATGTTTTCGAACAACTTTTCGTCCATATCTCCAGCGAGGGTAAACTGATCTGCCCCCATTGCCCGACTAACTAGGGCAAGGTGGGTAGTAATCCGCGGATCTCTGCCGACACGATGTCCAAGCCTTAACACTTCAATTGCTGAATAAGTCATTTCAACACCACAGATCGTCCCCATTAATCTTCAAATGATGGACTCCCCATGGAATCATCTCGAGTATTAAGTGGCTCGATGTTTAATCCCTTAGAATCACAGAATTTCTTGAGCCACGCTAATAGCGATGCGTCAACCAGTAAATGAGCACAATAAGTAATGCCCAACCACAACAAGGCAAGGCGAGAGGTTCTCCAAATCCCATCAGAACTAGTTATCTCATCGCTGAAAAATCCTAGGGCTAGTGGCTCTAAGACATACAGGCAACAAAGAATAATTAGCGCTCCAGAAATTAACGCTGGGGCTAATTTTCCAAGTTCTCTGCTGAAATCACGCAAAAGTGCTGAAATTAACCCTAAACCAATAACTGTCAAGGCTACTTGTGAAAAATCTAAATTGAAAAATGTCGACACTCCTGTAGATAGGTCATCATTGCCAGTATCTACAGTTAACCACCAGAATACCAAGATTATAGTGCCGAGGCCACCACTAAAATAGGCCTTATTCGCTATCATTTTCAATATTGAAGCGTTATCCTCAGGCTTTAGACGACTGATTAATCTATCAGCCAACTCCTCACTATACTCCATTGCAGAGTTGATTGATTCTGGAGAACCATCATGAACACTAGTGTCTGAATCCATAACATCCCCACCCGACATTAGAGGCCCTTGAAGGTCACAACTTATCAAATCTATCGAACTGGCGGTAGCAATGAGTGGGAACTTAGCACCTGATTCTAGAAGCGGAGTCAATAATTCAGGTATGGACAAACCTGCATTAATGGGCATCCTAAATATTACTCCTGACTCGTTTTACGCTGAATCAAGATATAGCCTAGACGATGCTCTAACCGAGGCTAGATCTATGATTCAATCCGGCGCTACATGGCTAGATATTGGTGGAGAATCTACTCGCCCTGGCGCCGAAATAATTTCTATAGATAAAGAGATAGAGCGCGTGATTCCGGTAATAAGAGCAATTCACAATAAATATCCTGAAATTTTAATCTCAGTTGATACAAGGAATCATCAAGTCGCCCGGCTAGCTATTGAAAATGGTGCTAAAATGGTCAATGATGTTTCAGGATTGCGTGACCAAAAAATGGTAGACTTGGTTTTGGAAACAGGCTGTATAGTCTGTATTATGCACATGCAAGGTGAACCTGGTAGCATGCAGGAGCAACCACTATACGATGATGTCGTCGAAGAAGTCGCTCGATATCTAGAATCAAAAGCAGCTGATTTGGTTGAACGCGGCCACAGCAAGGACAAAATCATAATCGACCCGGGGATTGGGTTTGGTAAAAATCATCAACACAACATCGCCTTAATGCGCGCTATTTCACGATTCAAAGCCTCGGGGTATGACCTGCTTTGGGGCATTTCACGAAAATCGGTAATTGGCCAACTCACTGGTAAATCGACTGCCGAGGAAAGATTAGCTGGCACCCTTGGATCATCCATTTTTGCTGCTCTTAATGGAGTTGATATACTCAGGGTTCATGATGTTGATGAGCATAATGATATGCTCAATGTATACCAAGCACTAGTTGGCTAAATCCCGCCGAGCAATCCTGCAGCGGCAACCCAAGCTCCCATCATACTCCCTAGATTAGTTAATGCAGTGACAAGCAATACTCGTCCCGCTTTATTTGACCAAAAGCTTCCTAATGATTCCAATTTCAGAAATTGTTGCAAATCCTCAGCCGTTGGCTCTGCAACCTTTAATTGCACATAGCCGGCAAACCAACCTGCTGCTAGTGTTGGATTTAGCGATGTAATCGGGGAAGCCAATGCTGCTGTTAACACTGCTAAAATATGCCCCCTAGCAATAATACAACCGATTGCGGCTAACACTGCATTTGCTAAAGTCCAAACTGTAAACAGTTCTACTAAATCTACACTGTTACCTTGATACAACAAATATCCAAAGAGGCTGAAAACGAATAATGGTATCAACCATGGGATGCTTTTAGCAAATGCTGAACGCTTAGGTACGGTGGCCAAATCATCCATATTTCCTGGAAGCTGTCTACGTAACAAATGATCTTCAATGCCATTTAGATGACCTGCACCGACTACCGCAAGAATTCGTTTATTACCACCTATTGAACGTATTTTTTGAGCCAAGTATGCATCTCTTTCATCAATTAATACCTCTCCTGCACCGGGTGAAAACTCTTTCAATTCATTCATCAAATCTGAAAGTATATCCCTGCTCTCTAATATTTCATCAAGATCGACATCTATGTCATCCTCATCTTCACCTAACATGGAAAAAATAATTTTGAACTTCTCACGGAATTTCATTTTACGCCATGCTCTGCGCAATGTTGTTTGAATATCACGATCGATTAACTCAACCTGCAAATCTAGTGATTCGGCAATGGTTACAGCTTCGAGTAGTTCTGCTCCGGGTTGTTGGCCTTCATCTAGACCCAATTTCCGTTGTTCTGCGGCAAGCAATGACTGCAACAAGACCAAAGGTGCTTTGCCTTCTTTGATTACTTTCAACAAACCTTCTTTGTCTAGTCTACGACCACTCACCAGTGAATCATATCGTGATTTGCACAATTCAACTGCGACTATTTCTGGCTTAAACTCAGCAATCTGTTGCTTGACAGCCTCGACGCTCTTTGTTGAGATGTGAGCAGTACCCAATAACCGGAGACTAGGATTTATGTCAACAATCATTGATTCAGAAATTTTACCACCTCAGTTGAGAAAAATATACTGTAGCATGGTTTTGACTTCATCCATTACGATCTCAACATGATCTTGTTCTGAATGAGTGCCACGCTCGGCTATTACATCAAGTGGAATTTGTCCACCTCCGAGTGATTTATGACCGCCCGCCAAACCATCAGGGAAGTTAGTTGAGAGCAATTTACCAACATGTAGGTCATGCTTGTTAGACCTCGCAGAAAGAATTACTTTTCCTCGCTTAACACCAAATGCAACAACTGTATCAATACCTTCTGTTGGTAGTAAAAAATCAGCAATTTGGGCCAAGGAATCTCTATTTGTGAGATTTCTCACTGGCGCTAAAATCAAACTATCTAACTGCACTTTATCATTCAGTGCAGTAGAGAATGATTCTAGCGCTTCAATTGAACGTGGTGGCATTTCTATTGCTCTCAACTTATCTTTGTCAACCCAGGCATTAATCCATAAAAGAGCCCTTACATCCACAGCATTGAAATTTCGAGTAAAGCCAAGCGTGTCGGTTTTGATACCAAAAGCCAGAGCCGTAGCAACAGTTGAATTCATTGTAAAGTCACTACTCATCAACAGTGATGCAACCATAGAAGATGTTGAAGAGTATTCAGAACTAACCATGGCCAAGTCAGCAGTAACCGAATCATCAACTGAATGATGATCGATAATTATGTGAGGTATACAATCGGTTGGAAGTATATTATTAGCCCCAGGCCGATGGAAATCTACTGCGACAATAATATCTGATTCTTTTATCAAATCAGTTATTTCCCAGTCTAGTATTATTCTTCTAATTGGAATTGCTAATTCTTTGACCATGGCTTGATTTTGGTGATGTTCTATCATGCCGCCGTGAACGATTTGGGAGGAGTGCCCATGGCTAGAAAATAACTCACTCATGGCTAGCGCTGAGGCTAATGCATCAGGGTCTGGATTGTCATGACAGAATATTGTCACCTTACTATTTTCTGAAATTGAACGCAGATAAGCTTCTAAGGTCAGTGCGCCTTCTTTTCTTTCCCAGCCGCGAATTCGGTCCTGCATTGCGGCAAATGAAATATCATCAATGCTGATTAAATCATATCCGTCACCTTCAATCGGTATGGTGGTGAGTATGGGAGTCTTGGGCCACTTACGCTTGATGACCTCCAAGGGTTCATCGTCAGTGATTGATTTATCGTCCAAAAATAGTATTGCTGTCGGCGAATTATTGCTTATCGGCAATTCAGCAAGCGGCATTGACGAAGGAAGGGCGATTATCTCGCAGTTCTCTAATGCCTCGCCAATTGGCAGATCATCCGCTAACCCAATGAGTGTACAATTTTTCCTAGTCGAGCACCATTTTGCCAGCCTCAAACCAAGCCCGCTGGAGCCAAATATCAGAAACATATCAACCACTTTATGGCTAATCTATCAATCAAGAAAATAATGCTGGAGCCTCTCTTGCGAAGCCTTGAACTTCAAACAAGTCTCTTCTTTGGCATCCCTTAATCGAAGCAACAAAGGTAGTCGGAATCATCTGAATCGCTTTATTGTAATTAGTTGAGGCGGCGTTATACATTTCCCTTCTGTCAGCAACTTGGTTTTCGATGGATACCAATTCGTTTTGAATATTCAGAAAACTAGAATCTGCCTTGAGTTCTGGGTATGCCTCGGCAACTGCTGTGATTCTTGGCATCATATTAGCCATCATTGATTCCGCAGCAGACACGCCTTTAACGTCATTATTCTGTAGTGCTCCAGCCGCCATTTGCCTCGCTTTAGCAAACTCCATGAATAGCTCTTTTTCATGCGATGCATACCTGCTGACTGCTCTTTCTAGGTTTGGCAACATATCGTAACGTTGCTTTAGTAAAACGTCGATGTTTGACCATGCTTGTATTGCATTCTCCTCTAATGTCACCAAACGGTTCCATGTTGAGAAAAACCAAATAATGAAAAATAGGAAAATTACTCCAATAACAAGTAATCCAATAATCAATACTTCCATAACCATACGAATA
>DAWS01000091.1:0-3877 GCA_002506025.1 Euryarchaeota archaeon UBA111
GCATTAGTCGCTGAGGTGTTGTAATGTCTGATAAGCCACTAATTATTGACGTAGTCGATAATGGTGGTCAGTGGACTCACCGTGAGTGGCGCATGCTTCGATACTTGAAAGTGGATACTCAGATAATCGATAACATGACTCCAGTGAGCGAATTACGTGAACTAGACGGCATCATACTATCTGGCGGTGCAGCGAGAGTTGGGCTTACTGGCGAACTGGGTAACTGTGGAGCATATCTAGATCTCGATATACCAATATTGGGCATTTGTGCAGGACATCAGTTCATGGCACGACACTATGGCGGTGACGCTAGAGAATCACCAATACCTGAGTTTGGTGCCATGGAAATTGAGTTACAAAATGGCGGTGGTAAAATTTTCGCGGGGACTGCAGGAAAACAAACCGTTTGGGAATCGCACAACGATGAGGTGCATGTAGTGCCTGCAGGTTTCTTCATAACTGCGAGTAGCCCGTCTTGTCGGGTTCAAGGGATGGAAAACGAGTCTGGGGACCGTTTTGGTTTACAGTTTCATCCAGAGGTGAATGATTCTGAGTTCGGTAAAGAAATGTTTGAAAATTTCGTTGAGATATGTCGTACTAACCGTGATGGCCAAAATTAGACTGAAACACGAGTATAAAAGTTCAGTTAGATAGTCAATGATATGACAGGGTCATATTTGATAATAGGCGGTAGTAGCGATATCGCGTTGGATTTAATCAACCAACTCTGCGAAGCTGGACACACAGTGACAACACTTGCGCGTGATGCTTCAAGAGTAGAACCACTCAAAGCAATTGGAGTCAATGTTGTGATTGGTGATGGCCTGGTTGATGCTGATTTAGCAACAGCCATTGAGGTCGCAAAAGAGCATGGGAACGGCAGTATTGCTGGTGCAGCCCATCTTATTGGCTCGATTTTGCTCAAACCTCCTCATGCGTTGAAGGTTGAGGATTTTCAATCGGTAATTCAAACGAATCTCGTAAGTGCATTTCTCTCCCTTTCGATGATTAGCAAATCAATGCTGCGCAGTGGTGGCGGTAGACTTGTTTTTACCTCGAGCGTTGCAGGTAGTCTGGGGTTGGTTAACCACGAAGCGATTGCGGCCGCTAAAGGAGGCATTGAAGCAATGGTGAGGTCAGCAGCTGCAACATATGCACAGCGGAAAATTAGAGTCAATGCAGTCGCTCCTGGGCTGACAGAAACCCGACTCGGCGCAACAGTGCTCAAATCGGATGCCATGCGGGAAGCCGCTGTTTCAATGATTCCAATGAGGCGAATCAATGAAGCGAATGAAGTTGCATCGGCAATATTTTGGCTCTTGACCGGTGCTCCAGATAATTTCACTGGACAAGTTCTGAATCTCGATGGAGGTATGGCTAATGTTAGAAATTGAAGATGGTAAATGGAGAAATGCCCTGCCGGTAAAGAAGTTAAAGAACGGCAAGAAGAAAATGGTCACAGTAGATAAAAAGATGATTTTAGTTGGTATGCACGAAGATCGATACTTTGCTACAGAAGCACTGTGCCGTCACATGCGTTGGCCACTAGCATGGGGAGCAAAAGTAGAGGATGACTGCATTAGGTGCCCATTACATCAAACTACGCACGAAATTACTGACGGCGAGCTGGTGGAATGGTCCCCGTTTCCATTATTTCCGCCATATGGAAAGTTAGTTGGGAAAATGTCACGCCAGAAGAATTTGACAATTTACGAGACACGTGTTGAGGATTCTCAAATCCAAGTATACTTTTGATGTAATTTACATATCGAAGTAAATCTCTAAGGGAACCGAGGAGATGAACCTGTCAACCGATTTATCATTCATGGCATATCTATTGCGGTAGTCATTGAGGATTTTGAGTGGAGCGTTTCTCGATACCATTCCGCTTCTGAAACCGCGAATTTGTTCAGCAACTTTTTGCATCTCTTCGTTGGTTAAATGATTTGAGAATTTATTCAAAATCAGTTCCATAGTGTTAGCGACTTGTCCCTTTTTGCTGACAACATTGAGTCCTTTTTGCGCTTTAATCATATACTCCAACGCAATAGTTTCGGGATGTGTTGACGTTTCCTCTAATTTATTGATTAATTTCTCTAGGCTTTGTACAAGCTGCGGTAGCCGGCTTAAGAAAAAATATCGGTTTTCGCGGTGAAATTGACGGATTTTATCAAATGTCCACCCTATCTTGCCGCAATCTAACCATTCTTGGTAAAACTGTACTCTCGCTAGGTATTGTTCAACTTGTATCGGGTCTGACAACTGCTGCTCTTCAATAACAGGAATCTGTGGGTTTAGTGTTGTAAACACCATAGCAAATAACCCTCTACCATTTACTGAGTTGCTTTCCTTGGCTTGAACGTATACAGGCACATTAACCAGACCACAACTCGCCGATCCGCGTTTGAATATGAATCCACATATACCCGCTTCGCTTAACAGATCAACTTGCATTTGAGCATAATCAAGCATTTTTTCAGTGTAATCGTGATTAGTGATGGAATCAACTAACGAGTGTTGTTCGTTTTTTCTTACTAGTTTAGTTTCTCCCCTTGGAATAGTCATACCGATGTCAATTTCCGGACACATGGGCAGTAACTCAAGAAAGTGAACCCAGTTGTTTGATGTGGCAGGGAATTCAGCGTCGCGACCATCATGGCGAACTTTTTCGCCGGTCAAACAAGCAGAAATCGCTACTAATGGCCGCTTTTTCACATTATATTGTGCAATCCGTCGTTTATCAACAACTGTATATCTCACTGAGTAGCTAAATCTTTAGATTTGCCTGTCTAGCGAGCATGACTATTTTCATACTATGCTCAAGCATTGCAGCATTTGCCCATGCTTGGTCTAAATCTGCGCCCACAGCGTAAGCGCCATTGCCTCGAATGACGACACATCGCATGCCGCCTTGATTGAGTGCTTCAGCAACTTGCCGCAAATATTCTCTAGGATTTTCATCATCTGGATCAACAATAATTACTTTGCCAATGTTATCTTTGCCGAGGTTGTCAATTGGCTGCATAAGAACTAGGTCTTTTTCACAACTCACAGCAGTTGAATACGGTCCATGGCAGTGAATCACAGCCGCAGGTCCTCCGGTTACAATACTGGTTGAGGCAAGTAGCACCTCCAATACGCGCCAGTCTGTCGGCGCTCCTCGCGGTGGGTCGGCATTTAGTTTCCCCGCACACAAATCCTGTTCGTTCATACGCGGGAGTAGTGCTTTATTTTTGGTTGAAATCAATACATCCAATCTATCTGGATGTAGCATGGCTATTGTTCCCATTGAGGCCCTAACCAGTTTGTCTCTGTCTAACTGGCGTGCCATTCGCGCCATGTCTGCAACAATGTGGGCACCAATCACTAAGTCTTCATGGACAACCGGCGGCATTGGTGGATTTTCCATCTCTTCGATTATGTCGGCGGCTCCAGTCATAGAGTTACGCAATCTCTCTACCTCTGCAGAAAGACGAGCAATTTCTGCTTCTTTCGACATTATGTCTTCGACTCCCTCAATGTCCTCACTTGAGTCTTCAACTAAATCCACCAATTCTTGAGAACTCACTGGTTCTACACTCTCAGAATCCCCTGTGGAATCTTGTGTCGATTCGTCAGTTTCCTTTTCCTCGGATTTAACCTCAGTTATGTCATCAAGCGCTTCGGTTTCTGCTTCGTTATCAGTTTCAGTTGTGATGTCATCATTTTCATCGACAGCCTCGATTGGTGCATCCTCGACTTCCTCTTTGGCGTCTTCCTCGACCACTTCTAACGTAGTATCATCCTCTTCTGAATCGGGGGGAAGATCGTCTGGCGTTCCAGATGGTGGACCGGTTGGGGGTTTAGATGGAGGTCCTGACGGAGGACCGGTTGGGGG
>DAWS01000091.1:4253-14195 GCA_002506025.1 Euryarchaeota archaeon UBA111
GATGGTGGACCAGTCGGTGGTTTAGCAGGCGGTGTTGCGGGGGCTTTTGGCTTATCATCAGTTGTAGTTAGACTTGGAGGTGGCCCAGATGGCGGGCCGGATGGGGGTTTTGACGGCGGCCCTGAAGGCGGTATTCTTTCCGTTTCATTTATTGAGTCGGTTTCTTCACTAATTGTAACTTCTTCCTCAGGCTCTGCGATAGTTCCATCCGTTGGGGTTTCAGTTACTTCCTGTGATTCTTGAGCAGGAGTTTGATCTGAGATTGTGGTTTCATTATCGTCTTCACTTCCCTCAGGCATAGAATCTTCGGGAACATTTGCTTCTGGTGTAGGTTGTTCAAGGCCACCGAGTCCACCGAAGGCGTCACCGAGCATACCCTCCACCTTAGCAATCTCGGATTGCTCTCTTGCCACTTCAGCAGAGGTTTTTTTCTTAGCCATCGCAATATCCCTCGTTTACAGCCACACGGCGCGGCTTAAATAGCGGTTGCGCTCCGGAGTAAACGAACACGCCCGCTTGGTGTAGAGGTTATCATGCAGGATTGTCATTCCTGCGACCCGGGTTCAATTCCCGGAGCGGGCGCCAACAACAGAAAATTTGCTACCAACGCAGTATGGCCGCGACAAACAGGTTAAGAAAGGAAGACTATTCGCATTGGCTGAGTTGAGTTAAATGGTTGAACTAATCGATTACAAATGTGCAGCATGCGGAAGCATTGAATCATTCCATCGCGAGCGCAATGGAATAAGCTGTAAGGCGTGCGGTTCAAGGGTGTTTATGAAGCTCAGAAGAACCGGCGTCAAGAAATTAAAAGCAGAATAAATTCTGTCCATATAGTTCAAAAACCGCCGTCAAAACATAGGTTTTATGACGTCGTGGCTAGAGTCAAAAGCCCCGATAAGATTTGATGATTTGCTTACGTCTCAAGCGGTAAAAGACACATTACAAACTGCCTCTACGGGGTCCAATCCACCCCATTTGCTACTATCAGGGCCCAGCGGGGTTGGGAAGACCGCAATAATGCGCCTGATTGCACGCCAGTTATTGGGCCCAGGTTGGCAATCTACAACCCATATCCTAAACGCCAAGGATTTGTCTCGTACAGCTGGAGCGATGAAAGTTTTTGAGGAATTTATCCGCCCAAGTGGGTCGAGTAGTAGCCTTGCAGGTTTGACCAGTTTAGATATCTTCACCGAGACATTGGCTGAAGTACCTGACGATAATGGGCCACCAAGCGGTGATGAAACCTTCAATCTCAACTCAGATGGACGAATAAAATTATCACGAATTATTGTGATTGAGGATGCTGATTATCTTGGCAATTTGAGACAAGCCTACTTGCGGCGTATGATGGAGCAAAGTAGCCTTACATCGCGTTTTATTTTCACTACGACCACACCCTCGAGATTAATTGAGGCACTTAGAAGTAGAGTCCAGCACATACGTCTATCACGCTACGATAAACAAGTAATAGAGGATAAATTAGATAGTATTGTCGTGGGTGAAAATTTGCAACCAGCACGAGGGGTAATAGGCGATATTGCACACGTTAGTGAGGGGAATATCCGTAAGGCCATATTCATTCTTGAACTAATGAGTAAGCGCGATCTGCTTAACAACCGTCGTCACTTGCAAAACTTAGTTTCAACCACCAAGGTTAGAGAACTACAGCAGGTCCTGGAAGAGGCAATGCGTGGCAGAGTTCATGACTGGCGCTGGGAAAAAACCAACGGCAGGAATGTGCGAACGCTGAAGGGGGCAATGGGATTACTAGATAATCTAATGGAGCAACAAAATTTTGAAGCCGAAGATATAGTTTCTCAATTTCACAAATTATTGACGGAAGGTAGAGTGAACCTGGATGATGATTTGTTGGCTAAAGTCATGGTTAGCCTCGCAAAATGTGAAGTCTCAGTATTCAAAACCTCACAACCGAGGATAGTTTTGGAAAGATTCCTACTAGATGTTGCCGGCTTTTGTTCTGCGTGAATAGCAATACTCTTGACGATGTTACAATTGGAACGGAACGGGCGCGTAGCACAGCTGGATAATGCGTCGGCCTCCTAAGCCGAAGATCGCGGGTTCGAATCCTGCCGCGCCCGCTCAATGTTGGCAAATCATCAAAAAATTGGGCAATGAGTAAAAAGGCGGACTTCTTGGTTGGGATGATACGATGGCTCGTAGCAACTCTAAACCGTCAAACTCGGCGCTTGAGTTGCCAGACCCTTATGGTCAAGGATTCGAGCGAATTGAGGATCCGTTAGAAAAAACTCGAGTACAGTGGACTCACCTTGAAGGGCGGAGGAAGTTATTTGGCAGCATTGCGCGCATTTGGGTCCTAATTTATTGGCGTTCTATAGTCGGTCTAGTGCTAGCATTCATTGGCATGCTTGGCATATTCTTCCCAGAGCAGATTGCCGAAAAAAATTGGCTCGTAATTCTACTACCAATGCCGGTTCTCATCGCGATTCTTCCAAACATAATTGCTGTTGAATCAGCATGGCATGCAATGCAAGCAAAACTCTCACTCAGAGAGCAAGGAGGGCTTACTGACGGAGTTCGTCATACACTGCGTGTCCAACCGGGTATTGACCGAATTGTCGATGGTTTGCGGGACCATCGACGAACAAATTTAATTAGCACTGTTTTGATTGGTATATCATTTTCTATGGTGTTGTTAGCAACCGCTACAAAATCCGCTACCGTGGCATGGAATTTGGCCTTGCTGGTTGCAGTTATGACTGGATTTATCTACACATTCCATGCCCAGTATACCAACCTCAGTGTCAAACAACTAGGCGATAGATTTCCAAATTTGGTCCTACACGCGCCAACCCATCACCAAACCCAACTTGGCAGCATATTAGGGGACTTACTATCTGCTCATCTTGATCCAGACTTGGAGTTAGAATGGAATAAATGGAAAGTCGAATTTAACAATGCGTTAATGCCAGGTAATGACAAGAAACAAGCGCTCGAGCGACTGTTATACGTTCTATACCTGCACAATCTAGGGGAAGTTACCGATGAAGATGTGCGTACTGAGTTTTCATCTTTCATGGTCAAAGGAAAACTTGAGGCAATATTATACGAGGAGGATAGTGATTTTAATTGGCGCACCATACAGCGTTTAATCTCTCACGCTAAGGCTTGGCAGCCTAGTGCGTTTAATCTACTAGATAGATTACAAATCGATTTGCTTAGTGGTAAACCAGAGATTTCACGCGCCAAATGGCGTATGGATGTTGCTTTGGATGATGTATGCGTCGGCGGTGCAACCAATCTCTTCATTGTCCTTAACAATCAAACCTTCGAACAGCGGAATGTAACGGTCGAGGTTTTAGTTCCCAATGGCGAGCCAGAGTCGCGAACACACCGTTTCGAATTAGCAGCGTGTCCGCCACCACGCAATCCATTACAATTATCCTCAAGGAATGATGAAGATTGTTTAGATTGGCTACCTAGATATTTGCAAAAAGGTGTTGTGTTGTGGATGAATGTTGCTTGGAATAGGAACTTCTACGGCACAACGAACATTCAGGTAGTCCTCAGGGATGAAGACGGTGTTGTCCTTGAGTCAAAGGTGTTGACAACAGAGGTGAGCAGAAAGACCTCCAACGCACTACGAAAGCGCATGTTGCGACTTGAGGATGCCCGCAAAATTGGTGACATGGCAATACCGGTCTCTCCATAATCAACAACTAGTAATTTGAATTGTATGCGGTTGCCTTATTTCCCTCTCACGCTTGGGTCAATTTGTCGGGTGGCTTACTATGGAAGCATGGGACATACTTGTTATTGGCGATGGCCCCGCAGCATTGCGCTCTGCTGCTGTTTCAGCAAAGAATGGCGCTAAGACATTACTAATCTCTTCGTCTGCATTGGGTAACGGTGGTTCAATCGCACTTGACGGACTAGCAACTTCAATTCAAGAAATGAACAATCGAGGTCATCGTGAAGACACAATCAAGTCAGGGTATTTTCTCTGTGACCAAGATATTGTCACTGCTAAGACCAATATGGCAATTGATGAGATGAACCACCTCGAGAAGGCGGGAGTAGTTTTCAGTAGGGATGCGAAAGGGCTGCCTCTGACTAAGAAAGGCATTGGACACTCGAGCCCCCGTGTCGTCGACGCTGGAGACGCGTCGGTTAGAGACGTGCAACAAGTGCTTGAAGAACAATGCATGAAACATGGAGTCGTAAGAAGAGGCGATCAACTACCAATACTATTAGTCTGCACAAAACAAAAGGTCGATGGGGTAATTACATTAGATATGGTTAATGGCAGATTTGTAGCAATCCAAACTAAAGCAGTCATCATCGCCGATGGCGGTTTTGAAGGAATTTTCAATGGGACTAGTATTGGGTTTGGAATGGATTTAGCCCTACAGGCAGGTCTGCCACTAAGAGGAATGGAGTTCATTGGTAAAACCCCATTTGGCGTGGCCGATACTAAACTCACGTTGTCGTCAAACATGCTCGGCTATGGTGCTGATTTGTGCGATGTTTCAGGTAGCGAACTAGTTGCTGACAATCTTGTCGAACTTTGCCAAGTTATTACTGACTCATCCGGCGCAGTAGTTGACTGTCGTGACATGGGCGACGATAAGGTATGGTGGCAGGCAGCATTTAGAACCGTTAAGAGTTCAACAGGTGTCGATATGACGAAGTATACCATCGGCCTTGAGACCCGGGTGAACCAAACCTTAGGTGGTATTGCAACTGATGAATTTGGTCGCGCTGTTATCGGCAGTTGGTCGAGATGGTTCACCGGGCTTTATGCTGCGGGAGATGCAGCATGCTCAGGATTAAATGGGGCTGGAGCCTTACCCGGGAATCGTCTGTTAGATGCCCTTACTGGCGGCCGATCTGCAGGGGAACATGCAGCTACATGGACATCAAAGCAATCATTTTCTAACACTAAAAATTTGCTTGATTCACTAGCTTCATGCGAAGCTAACTTCACCGCAAAGTTCGATTCTGAGTCAGGCGATATGGTGCAACGAGTGGGTGCAATTGACTCGAAGTTACTAGATATCGCAAGTAAGTATACTGCGGGGCCTAATGATGCTGATGAGTTGTCAAAATATTTGCAACAATTGGAAGAAGCCGAAATTTCTGCTGAGGGAATTTTCCTTGATCAACAGTCACTGATTGGTAATACCAACTACTCTTCATTACTGAGAGTCCAAGCCGGAATAAGGCTCCTTAAGGCATCAATAAAGTCATCACTAGCCCGCAATGAATCACGGGGAGTTCACCAACGCAGTGATTTCCTAGAAGAAAATCAAGAATTGCTTCATCATATAACAGTTGACAATTTGGATAATATCGGAACCCTTGCAATCAGAAAGGGGCAGAAGGACAATTGGATACTTGCACCTCAGTGAAAGACAATAACTCCCATGCCCTAGCGGAGTGTATGAGCGACCAAACTTTGTTCGGCAAAATTATTGCGGGCGAGATTCCGTCACATCGAGTTGCTAGTGGCGATAATTGGTATGCATTTCTCGATATATTTCCACGAAGGCAAGGCCACACATTGGTTGTCCCACATAAGCAAGTAACAAATTTATCAGGACTCAATGATTCAGAAATAGCGGATTTGTTTGCCGGTGTAAAGATAGTGCAGAGCAAACTCTCAGCAGTGTTCAGTACAACAGATTTCACCATCTGTATCCATGATGGGCCATTAGCCGGTCAAGAAGTCCCTCATGTTCACATCCACATAATCCCAAGAACTCCAGGAGATGGGGGTGGAACGCTGATGGCAATGTGGCCCAATAATCAATCAGTGGCTGAGCCTAACCATCAAGAATTAGCCGAGCTAGCGGCAAAACTCAATGGGGTGCTGTAGTGAAACATCCCGACCCAGAGGAAATGGATGACGGGGTGCTTGATCACCGAGGTGAAGCGCTACCTTACTTATCGAAATCTGCGAAGAACATGAAGATGGATAAATTGCTGTCGACTCCGATGCCTAAGTTTGATGGCATAACCCCAGGTTCATACTTCTGGACAAGAGTACTTTACTGGATTTGTAACAGAATAAGTAAAGTCCAATTCCGCACAATAGAAGCTACAGGCATGGAATCGATTCCAAATGATCGAGGGTCATTATGTTGTGCTTGGCATACAAATGGATTACTAGATGCACTACAAATCACATTAAATCATCCAAAATATTTCGTGTTCGGTGGTCGGCACGACTTAGTCACACGACCTCTATTAGGATGGTGGACCCGAAAAATGGCCGTACAGCCGGTGGTGAGGAAAGCAGAATTACTGCGCGGTGGTTGTAGTGAAGAAGAGGCTAATTTTCTGAATGGGCGTTCCTTGATGACACTAGCCTCTGGCATCTCTCACGGCTATGGGTGCGTGTTGTTCCCCGAAGGAACGAGTCACAATAACGCCTACATGCTAAGATTTAGAACCGGCCCAATGCGTACAGTTTTGGCAGCCAGTGCCCTTGCTAAGGCATCAGACAAACCCATGCCGGTGATAATTCCGATTGGTTTGCATTTCCGCACTAGGGAGTTTTTCAGGACCGATATTTGGGTCGAATTTGGGCAACCGTTACAGGTGCAAGATGATGATGTTCCAGACTCTCTAGTCGAGGCAATTGCTAGCGGTACTTGGTCCGAACCCCCGGCAGACTCAGTATTCAGTCTCCGCGATAAGTTGCGCGGAGAATTGGTTCCACTGACGCCAAATACGTATTCATGGGACGAGTATCGTGGTTTACATCTACTAGGCCACATCAAAGGGAGAATGGAATCAAAGCCACCGACAACCTGGCGGGAAGAGGTACTTTCGGCTCGTAAATTTAGAGACCAGTACGCTGATGAATTCAAAACCCAAGAAGGCGATGATCTAAAGCCGGAAAGAATAGTTAATCCAGTAGTAAAGAACTCAGAAAAAGCGGCTGAAATCCTTCATCGTAATGGCTTGGACGGCAGGGATATCAACCGAAATTTGACCGGCTTTGCTACCCCCAATATCGCTAAAATTCCCCTGTCTGCTGCGCGAAGTATGTTGTTTTTGACACTATTACCGATATTCATAATCTCACTTCTACCACAGATGATTTTGGGGCGGGTCTTAGGAGATTCAACCGATGAAGGAATAGATGCTAGGACCTCATATCAGTTCTTAGCTGCGATGTTCGGCTCGATTATAATCTGGCCGATATCCTCTGTAATTCTCGTCGCATTGATGTATTGGCAGGCGGGCTCAATCGCAGAAATTTCCGGATTTGAGTGGACAGAATCCATAGGGACATCGACCACGGAGATTTTGGTAGCTTGTGGCTTAATGTGGTTACTTATGTTTCCAATATCCCTTTTTACTGGCAGACTATTCTCGCTTGTTTGGGATGATTATGTTGATTTGCGCGGTTACTACAGGAAGCAAAAGGTTTCCAACAGCGACAAACAGGAGTTATTCGAATTAATCGCCGAGTTGCAACAAGATTTGTCGGGTTCGGATTGATTTTTGGGTTTGATTCAAACAGGATGAGTTATTCGCGCTACACATGACACCCAATGAGGTTGTATCATTGGTCAGGAAGTGGCTAGATGAGGAGAGGTTGTTTGTCAAAGAACAGAACGACCCGCGTGCTCACACCCATGTGCTAATCAAATATCCACAAGGTAAACAAGGGCATATGTTTGCTGTGGTGGTACCAAAGAACCGTGACCTTGTTGCGATTTCTAGTATGACTAGAGTTGATGAGGGCCAACAAGATGAGATGGCTAAGCATATGCAAGAAGACAAAGACGGCTGGGCAGAGTGGATTCACGAAGCACGCTTACAATTAATCAATTCCGCCGTTGACTGGGGCATTCACATGGGACACAAAAGCAACAAGAAACCTGGACCATTACAAGCATTCAACGTGAGTTTGCCGATATGGTTTGATGGTATCACCAAGAATGAATTTATGCACTCACTTCGAAGATTGTGGCTGGCGAAACTTGGCATCATTCACGAGATCAAATATTCCTACGGACCGGGTGTCGGCAAACCAGGTCCGGTTGATGATTGGGAAAAGAGTAAATCAGCCCGTGCTGAACCTTCACACTCCAAACCAACGGAGCAAGAGAGTATTGAAGTTGAATTCGATGAAAAGATGTCATTTGGCACCAGTTTTGACCCATCAGAATGGGCTTAATCCGGACATGTAAAATATGACCTGAAAGGGTCGTAGTTAAGTATCATGAAAATCTAGTTTATGTGTTGTAAGAGAGGATTGTCCATGAGCCAAGCATTCAAATCCGTAAGTTTAGTGTCAATAATGTTGTTATCAGTTTTATCTGGAATGGTAATTGCTAGTGATTTTGCCGAAGCCAATACTGTGGTTATTACCGAGCCACAGCAAATTGTCGATGGAGGCTCAGCCTCTGATACTCAGACAGCTATTGTTGGCGATAGTCAAGGCAATGTCCACATCATATGGGCTAGAAATAATCTTCACCTATACTACTCCATGTTGGCCAGTAATGGTGAAATACTGATTGACGCCACCCAAATTACTAACCCAGGTATCCATAAGATTTGGCACCCAGATGTTGTTGCTGATGATGACGATAACATCCACATTGTTTGGACTGATAAGTCCGGAACTCACAAAATAATGTATACCGCACTGAGTCCATACAAGATTCAACCATTCAACGGGCAGACCTCGACTGATGGTGCAATTACCGGTATTGATGATACAATAATTTCACAGCGAGCACAAGATCGGGATTGGCCATCGATAGATGTAGATTCACAGGGCAATATTCACATTGCTTGGGAAGACGAATATGACGAATTAGAGAAATTCTTCAATCAGCCTCAGGTTTACTACTCGATGATTCAGCCTGATTTCGTTACGCAGGACGTTATTACTCTATTCGATGATACTTTACTAACTCCAATCATCGGTCACAAGGGACATCCCGATATCGTAGTCGATGCTAATGACCAAGTTCAAATCGCTTGGGATGATACTCGAGGAGGCAAGGTAGAGCTTGTATTCGTTATCGATACATCGGGTTCTATGTATTCCGAGTGGGCTGACGTTTGCACCGTTATTTACGGAGGATCATTCTCAGATGGATCATCTTTCGAGGGTATTAAACCGCTGCTTGAGGTTGCTAACATGACTGTTTACGAAACCATCTATGGCCTTGATGGCGGCTTTGGTTTACCGTCCGCTGCCGATAGCGGGGACTGTGCCGGATACAATCAGAATGCTGGACCTCGTTCAACACCATTGGGCGATGGTGATGATTCAGGCGGTATTAGGACACTATCGACAACCGTCTACAACGGCAATCCATATTCAGGCAGTTCTGGTGAAGATTGGGGTCCGGGAACCAACTGGGCGTGTCTTTCATGGCGTGACGCAAACGACAATGTCCCAGGCAGTCCATTAGCTGGGGGCGCTAACCACAAGTGGAATCCAAACGCCACTAAAATCGTCTTGCCGGTCTCTGATGAGGGACCAAAGGATGGTGATCCATCTCAGCAGGCAGATGATATTAACTCAATTAGCGAAGCTCACGATAGTTGTGTCAGGGCAGGAGTAATACCAATCGGTCTTTATGGTCAAGGATATGGTGGTGCAGGTAATATTCAGTCTCACTTCTTAGACCTAGTAAAGTGCCCTAATGGTGTAGTCTCAACTCAACCAAGGAACTGTCCTGGTTCAGACCCAACTAACAATCCTGGCAATGTCAATGCTGGCGGCCAAGCGTATGAGTTCCCATCAGGTAGTGGGGGTGCTGGAGCCATGGCACTCCTAGTTGAAGCGATGGTATATGTCGCTACTAATAACTCTCGTGAGATATACATGACAGTTCTTGATCCATATGCTAAGATGAACAATGACCCAACATGGACACCAGGAGCGTCAGGACACTCCGTTGCTAATGGTGGCTATGTTGAAGA
>DAWS01000091.1:14585-19276 GCA_002506025.1 Euryarchaeota archaeon UBA111
GATGACGCATACTCATTCCACCCATCGATAGGCGTCGACATGCAGGGTAACACCCACATTGCGTGGATGGACGCTAGAGATTACGGCTTTGAAAAATCGGCAAATTATGAAGTCTACTACACTAAATTAAGATTACAGGGTGCTGGTGCATTCGACGGAGCAGAAGAAGGTTTGTCGACCTATGCAATCAAGAAGATACAAGACACTGCGATTTCAAATGTTGAAGGCTTAGACGGACTAGCCAACAACCGCCCGTGGTCAGGACATTCAATTTTCCCATCACTGTTAACCGATGAACAAAATAATGTCCACATTGCTTGGGTTGATTCTGCAAACGTGACAGCAGGCGAAGAGGTACAATATACTCGTCTCAACCAAACCGACCTAACCGGTCTTGGTGAGTTTGCTCTTGATCCGTGGGAGATTGTATCGATAACCAGTTGGGCTAGTAACAAGCTGGGCACTGACACCGCAGGCCGACCTGAAATCGGTATGCCTCCAGCCTTTGCTAACGATTTAGGCAGTGGAGCCCACGTTGGCTGGTCTGACCGAAACAAGTGTAACGACGAGCAAAACGGAGCATTCACTATTTGTTATTCGCACGTTCTTACAGGTCAAGTCGATGTTGAATTAGAATTGGGAGAAACCTTCTATCACGTTATTGAACCAGGCGAGCAGACATTGTACAACATGACAATGAACAATTCAACACCAGGAGACATTGATCTAGTTGCCGACACTTACGGACTCAACATCACCGGCGTTCCGCAGAATTGGACAGCACAGATTTTCTTCTCAGAAAATCAAACCCAGATTACTCCAACAACGCCAATATTCCTCAAGGGTGGCGAATTCATTAACTTCTACCTCCGCGTACAAGCTCCAACAATCTACCAAGCAAACGAAGATGAACTAGCACAGATAGTGGTCACGGCAAAATCCTACAAAGACCCAGCAATTAGATCTGACTTAACAACTCTCACACTGATGGATGTGGTGCACGGAATCAGTCTTGATACCTCATTGAGTGTTCAAGATATTGAGCAAGGTAGCCAAGCAACATTCTCTATTACGATAACGAATACTGGCAACGTCCAGGATAGTTTCCTATTCTGGGACCCGAATACTCTAGAGGGACAACAAGAGTGGTTGTTACCATTTGGATGGGAGATAACATTCCCGCTCAGAGTCGAGCTTGATCCCGGTAAATCAACAACTAAGATATTGACAGTCAAAGTTCCATCCACAGAGGACCCAGGTGCTTTCGTTATCTATCTCAAGGGATGGTCTGAAGGTGAACCAATCAAATCAGTAGACAAAGGAACATACGATATCCTTGAACTTGGCATATTCGTATCAATACAGTCTGAAGGCAACATCGTGTTTGAAGAATTGCTGCCTGATGAAAGTGAGGTTGAAGTCAAGGCTGGTGAATGCCATACTTTTGAACAAGATGTAACCAAGAATTTCGAATCTGGTAACCTAATATTCAGCACGCCGGGCGCTCCAGAAACCCAACCAGATGATATTGATGAGTCAACTTGGCGAGAATCAAACTGGGTACTAGACATCGATTTCTCGCAAACACCGGGAGGCTCAGAAGCGACACTCGGAATGCCGATTGAATGGAAGCTCGACGCAGGGACCACCTTCAGAACTTGGATGGTTAGAGTGAATGTCTGTGTCCCAGATGATGCAAGTATTGGCTCAAAGAGCTTTACTTTGCAAGCCAATCTCGAAGGCTACCAAAAGGTGTCCGATTCCGGGCGCTACACTGTCAACGTAATCCATGAGTATAACCTAGATACACAAATTGAACGTGAGGCGGATAGAATCATCTCAACAACAGATTCGAACGGTAATCCAATCTCTGCGATAGCAGTAAATCCAGGCGAGAACCTCGTCCTTCCAGTAACCACAACCAACAACGGCAATGGTCCAGACAGATTTGACTTCCGTCTTACCACAGTCATAGACCCGACAGGTGTTCCTGTCAGAACAGGTCACTGGGACATTGTCATACCACGGGAGAGCCTTGAAGAATTGGACCGAGATTCAGATCAAACCTTTGATGTCCTAATGAATGTTCCAGAATTTGATATTGGAGCAGGTTTGTATGTTGTAGAATTCAAGACGCTTTCCGAAGAAGCTTATCCAAATGAAGACAACAGGCTAACTAGAGAAAGGGATGTCGATTTCTTGTATGTTTATGTAAACGAGTTCTATGATATGGAAATCACCATGGATCCAACAGTCGATAATCCAGTGAAAGTATCGGCGCCCGGTAAAATCGTTAGTTTTGCAGTGAACATTACCAACAATGGCAATGTCCATGATTGGCCAACATTAGATAACCACACTGCACAATCACAGGGTAACGACATCGTGTGGAGCGAATTACCTGGTATGGGCTCGCTCGAAGGGTGGTCTGTAGAATGGCGTACCATTAAGAAAATCAGCAACGATTTGAGCGTCGATGAGCCATGCGTTGTCATTACCGATGCAATGCCAGCAGAGGATGCAAGCCAGCTAGAAATGGACGCATATTACGCATCAATCAGTGAACAGCAGGAATCAGTAAGGTGTGCATATATTGAGCCAAACGGCGTTTACATGATGCCACAAATGGCCCCATACCAGACTATTGAAATGATTGCGGTGGTCAAGATATCTACCACTGCTAAACTTGATACGCGTAATGTTGGACTAAAGGTAGTGTCTAGTGCTGGAGATATGACCGAGGGTGGAGACTTTGATTCGTCACCATCGTGGCAGGGAGAAAACCTCGATAGCAACGAGTTTATTGTAACACTAAGCCTGAAGGCGCCAGACCTCGTTATCAAGGAAATCATCGTTTCTCAATACAGTGCAGAAATAGACTCGACAATTCCAATCGGCATAACGTTGCAAAATGTGGGTAATACCCACGCAACAGACATCGAAATTGTCCTGTGCCAGTACGATGATGTGAACAGCCAATCGATCATCAAGGATATCAAGCGCAACGGTTGCGAGGAAGATAGCATAGTCATGCGCCAAGTTGTCGGGGCTTTACTCGCACCTGATGCAACAGAGGATGCAAAGGAGATTGAAATCTATCTGCTATACCCGGTAGTCGCAGGTAGTAAGGGAGTATATGTCGTAGTTGACCCAATGAATGAAATTGTCGAGGGTAGTGAAACAAATAACATCATGGCGGTATCAGAGCCTCTTGAATCACCTAGCCCATTCTTCGATGTAGCAGGCCAAATAGTCGGCAAGACAGCATTACCATTCGTGGTGATATTGCTTACCTTGTCACTACTTGGTGTGGTTTACTTTGTCGGTAAGGCTAGAAGAGAGGAAGTCAAGAAGCGCATTGCTGAACAATCTTCGCTAATATCAGTTCTCGATTCAGAAGATTGAGATTATCCAGGCTACTTTTTGTAATCGCCTAGCCACCAGTACAGGTCGGAATTTTCCGGCGTGACGATTACATGGCCCGCACGTTGCGATATTTGCCGTTGTAATTTTGCTCTTACTTCATCGAGTAGTTCGGAGACCTGTCGCTGACCGAGTTGCAACTCTTTGCTGAGTAAATCGAGATCAAGACGCTTTTCAGGTGCTTCGATAATCGAGTGTATCATCGCTCTTTCCTCATATTGCTGGAAATCTGAATCTACGCCCTGAGATATTCGATTACGTATGTGTTGATGCAGGGCTATTAATGCGTCTCGTTCGTTGTCAAGCCTTTCAATAACTTGGTTTAATTCAGCAAGATGGCCAATACCTTCACTGACCGAGATACGCTTTCTACCACTAACCAATTCAGCGACGCTGTGTGTATCTTTTGGCAATTTATTAGATAGTCTCATGGGGCCTCCAGAAGGCAATTTACGTTGCTCACAATTGAATAAGTCTGGCCCTAAATCGATTCTAATTGAGAGCGCTTCTTGCACGGTGTAGATGGTTCTTGGCGGTCCACCTTTTTCGCTTGGGACCTGCAATTTGGTGACGAAATCCCCTTGTTCTAGTTCTTTTAGATGTTTTTTGATAGCTTGTTGGCTTACACCAATTAATTCGGCTAACTGCATCGGGTAATGCGGTTCTCTAACCAATCTCTCTAGAATTTGTCTTCTAACTTTATTCTGCAGCAAGCGCAGGGCATAATCAATATCTGCCATATTGCATAACCTAAGGTTCACTAATTGATGAACCTTTTCAGAATCAGTTTTTTACATTCTATACCAGAATACTGCACCCGTGGCCGCCAGACTTAGACCGACGAAAAGCAAGGAAATTGCTAATGTTGATTTCAACGATGCTTCATAATTCCAATCGACGTCAAATTGTTGCAAGGTTTGAGAATCATCACCTCCGGCAACAAATCGATATTCCCCCGGAACCGGTTGCCAAGTTATTTTACCGTTCGAACTCGGGCCCCCAGCTATCATGTTCACAGATTCCTTTTGACACTCGTAATAATCTCCTTTCAGTTCACATTTTTCGGCTTCACTCGCTTCAGCGATTCCAATCCACACTCCTGATTTAGTCCATGAAATTTCAACATCAACATTGGCTGCTATGGCCTCAGCAGGTATCTCTAGAACCTCTCCGGACATACCCCAATAACATGTTACTTCATCTTCACCAACAAATGGTACCCCATCCTCAACAGTGCACGGGGGCAGCATTGCTTCAACCGTATCCGC
>DAWS01000155.1 GCA_002506025.1 Euryarchaeota archaeon UBA111
AGTCACTTCATCGGTCCTTGTTTTATCGGTAAAGGCGCAATAATTAGGCACGGCGCTTACATCAGACAGAACTCCTGGATTTGTTCAAATGCTGTTGTAGGACACTGTTCAGAAATCAAGCATTCAGTTTTGTTACCGGGCGCAAAAGCTCCTCACTTCAATTATGTTGGCGACTCTATACTTGGCAAAGGAGTCAATCTTGGTGCCGGTGTAAAACTTAGCAATCTAAGAAATGATGGTGGCGAGGTGTATTTGAGAATTAATGAATTAAAACTGGCTAGCGGGCTGAGAAAATTTGGTGCGATACTTGGTGAAGACTCCCAACTTGGCTGTAATGCTGTTACTAATCCTGGAACCGTTTTGGGCAACAATAGCATTGTTTGGCCAAATGTAACTGTTACTGGCGTCCACGGCAAATCATCGGTTCATAGGTGATTGAATGGGCGTTAATTTGTTTGGCACCGATGGAATTAGAGGCCGAGTAAATCTCAATATTGCTAATGAAAAACTTGCTCTAGAGTCCTTGATCGATAAACGAGAAATTTCGCCACCGATATATCGCTTAATTGGCGAAGCTTTGGGCCGTTGTTCTGAATTTAAATCGGGACAACAAGTACGGGCAGTCATAGGGTGGGACGACCGCCCAGCAAATACGGTACTAGCCGAGCATTTGACCGTAGGATTGAGACTTGCTGGTTTTGAAGTAATTCACATCGGCATCTGTTCTACACCAGGGCTTCACTATGCGACATTATTGTATGAGGCTTATTTCGGTTGTATGATAACTGCAAGCCATAACCCAATCGACGACTCAGGCTTGAAAATATTCAGTAGATTTGGTTACAAAACATTACCAGATTTTGAGACAGAATTATCACATAACGCGATTGCATTATCTAGAGAAGACCGAGAGATAGACGATGTAGAACGTAAAAGGTTAGCCCGACCATCAATACAGCATGAGTCTTCAAATTGGAGTAGTGAAAACCATTCGATTTGGCTTGGAAAACGCTACGATGAATTGGCACAAATGCTTGATTGTAACTTGTCTGAAGCTAATTATCTCAATCAGCCACTGCTTATTGACTCATCCCAAGGTAGTAACAAATTCTGGTTGGCAAACTGGTTAACTGATAGAGGTTTAACCGCAGCTGAAGTCAGTCACTCAGCACCTTGTCTGAACAAAAATTGCGGCGCTGGTGAGTTTTCTCCAACTCAAGAGTGGACTTTTGCTGAAGCGAGAGAGTCACCACATCACTTGATTAGCCAATTACCGATATGTGAACCCGGAATGCTGGTGGGCGCTGCACTCGATGGAGATGGAGACCGATGCTTGCTAATCGAATCCACCTCGAATGGATTTAGGGTAATTGACGGTGACAGGATTGCAGACGCCTTCATCAATTGTGTTTCAAACTCTGGTTTTGCGTGGCGGCTTGCAGCAAGCATCGAATCCGATTTATCCCTCACGACGAATTTAGATCGTTTTTCCCAGCCAGTAAAAACTAGTGAGACCGCTGTCGGTGACCGTTGGTTGTCAGTAAGTTTAGCAGATGGCAATCTAAACGATTCCGTCACTGGAGAAACTTTCCCTCAATTAATCGGCGTAGAGGATTCTGGTCATGTTGTCCTACCCTCTCCTCATCCGGTGGACGCACAACGATGGTCATTGGTTGGAGATGGCGCGATGACATTAGTAGCTTATTTGTTATCAACGGTAAATTTGAATCAGGCGACTCTGATGAATCGTGGTTGGAAGCAACGCCAATCGGTGTCTAATGTCGACAGAAGCAAATGGGATGGTAAAAATACCCTCTCAGATTTAGTAGAGTCAACCTTTCGTGAGTATCTAGCACAAAACCATGAGATTGACAACTGGGCTAGAACCGCAGTTGACGGCGAGCCAAATCTAATGCTCATAACTTGTGTATTGTCCGGGTATAAATTATCGCTCGGCGTTAGGAATAGCGGCACACAAGCCAAAATCTCAGTATCTGCTCGGTTGGAACATGGTGGCGACTTTTCAGGCATACAACGTAGTATTGATGCGGTGTGTGAAATCCTAGCCGCTCAGATGACTAACCATTGATTATGGTTTTCTCATAGGTTTGATTGAGATAGGTTACGATACCTAGTAGTATTGATGAGGCTATTAGAATAGCCAGCATGGCTTCAATTCCAGCTCCCACGCTCAACATAATCATTGCAACAACCCAAGCAAGGACCATATCTAATGCGCCGAACACCCGCCATGATTTTCGCATCACTAGAATACCACTTACCCACGCAGTTGCAGAGCAAATGATTAGCAATACTGCAACTACGGCCAGACTTTCCCAGCCAAAACTTGCTGGCAATAATAGTAAATGCACAGCCCACAAACCCGATGCTAGCCACACACCTGAGTCGGTAATAACAGACCAAATAACAAAACCAATAGACACAATTCCAGCACCCGTTGCCGTGATGTGAAGGCTAATTGGCGGTAATCCGATAGGCTCCATGCACCAATACATCATTCCCGAAAGTGCGATTGGTAACATCAACCACGATACCATAACGGCAGCAGGTTGGGTCCAACTCCAACTTCGACGGAACACGAATATGATTGCCAGTATTCCAGCAATGCCGATAGAGATGATTCCTGCAAAAACAACCCATGCGGCTCGGCCTACAGCACCTCTGTGGTCATCCAAACCTCTAACCAATCGCTGTTTCTCAACCCAATCAAATGCCACGACTGAACAGAGCAACACTATTTCGACGAATATGAGCGGTAACGTCCAATCTACCATGCTGCCACTAAACGGATCCACGCGATACATTATCGGGACTTCGCCACCAATTATTAGTGCAAATATTCGGTCAATTACCAATAGATAGACTACGCCCTCTACAGCGTTTGGTATACGCAATCCAAGATCGTTCCGGCCCACTAAACCAACGCTTGCAAGGATGCACAAGCCACCTGTTAACACAGCTAAGTGCTTGGCATCATCGAGGCCAACGACCGAATCTGAGATTCTTCCCGCCAGGTGCACAATGACTAAACCGATCATTGAGATCGCTATTGGTAATTCAATCCCAGCGACGTCAGGTAACCTCAATCCTATGTCGTTTGCTCTAATTCTTGCTAACGCAATAAACAGTATTGAAATAACGACACAAAATGCTAGAATGAGATAACTAAGTGAACTGGTAAATGACAGATACGTCGATGCCAGTATAGTAGTAACTAAGAATGCTATTACAATAACCGGTCGATGATGAATATCACCTATTTCTAGGTCATATTGTCCACTTGTCCCGGCACGTTTCGCTCGTTTACGCTGCTTTTCTACTAAATCAAGCATTTCAATATCGATCATTTTCAGTTTTGTTTTGTTATCCTGCTGGTCGTTGATTGCTGCTGAGCTGCCTTTCTGTGTTGCTTGAGCTGCGACAAACTTTTCGAGTCGTGCCTGTTTTTCCTCGATTCGTAAAAGTCGGTCTTCCTTCCTAGCAATGGAGCGCATTTCACTGCGGAACTCGCCTTGAATTGCTAGGTATGCACCAGATCCAATGAACATTAGTATGGTTGCTAATAGCACGAGTGCTGAATCCTTCACCTGTGC
>DAWS01000088.1:0-1020 GCA_002506025.1 Euryarchaeota archaeon UBA111
CAATTCAAATCGAATTGACTCTGGAACTTTAACAAAAGTAAAGCCCGAACTGATGAGGTTGGAATATTCCGTTGCACCAACTCCCCATGTGAGCGCATTGGATGCGCCTCCCATACAGGTGTGAGAATCGGTGGCTTGTACGAAGTCACCCACCTCGATGAATTCTTCACGAGCGACTTGATGACATATACCAGGCGATACGCCATCGACAGCTGAATAATCCCTTACCAAAGTGTGTTGCTGGAACGCATTTTGTAAGTCACGCAAGGTTTGAACCTTGTCCATGAAAGGAACGAATTTCGGATTGTGGTGAGCATATAGTAGGTGATCTTCAAACACTGCGAATTTACTTGGATTTGGTAACTGGTAATCAGCCCCGTATTCTTCTGCAAGGAATGTATGCACCTGCGCCGTAGTAAACTCGTGAGAGTAGCCGGACTGAACCTGAGCAATCACAGGGTCATGGGGTTTGACGCATTGCCCGACTGCTTGTCCAACCAAATTACGGGCGATGATTTTCTCAGCCATAGTCATAGGTTTTGGACTTGTATTGATAGGTGGCAGGGCTATGTCACCGGCTTTCAGTGCCTTAGCAAAAGGAAATAGTCCACCTTTTTCGATGATTATTTTCGTCACATCATCGTATTTATCAGTAAACTCTGCCAACGGAATTTCTTCTCCCGCTTGCAATCTTTCCAGAATGCTGTAATCTCCCATCAACTGACCAAGATTGATGTTGTTGCGTTCGTGAATGGGGGCAAATGAGGCCGCAATGACTATTCTTATACCCGCCCATCTTTCACATTGCGCAGCAGTTTCTCTACTGGAGCCCGTGCCTTTTCTTTGTCCAGACACAATGACTTCGAAGTTACCGTTAATTAGGGCATTTTCATTGAATACTCTCAAACCGTTGTGTTTTAGACCAGCATAAGCATTTTTGGCAATCTCGGCAGGTTCATGGTCAAAGCAAACCCATGCTGGCGTCATGACGTCAGTGTTAATGTCATCTAGTAGATCTTC
>DAWS01000088.1:1411-3047 GCA_002506025.1 Euryarchaeota archaeon UBA111
TTTTGTCAGAAACAGAACTCTCTTCCCCGGCGTTAGGCCAATTTTCCGCTCCTCTTGGCCCGCACCCATTGCAATCATTTGTCGCAGGGTTGCATTGTGTATAACCATTGACCTAATTTATTGATAAACTATATGACGGACGGGCGGATTTTACAAAAACAGAGCAGATTTATTGCGTTGCTAAAATTGCATAAAATTGGCATAAGTTTCATATAACCTCGCACAAGGGGTTAAGACTGTTACCCTATTTTCATAGGGGGGGAATGACAAATGGATGAACAACAAGTAGAGGATATAGTAAAGTGTAGTGATTGCGGTAGTAGAAATTTGACTCGAGATGAAACTCGAGGTGAAGTGGTCTGTGATGACTGTGGGCTTGTGTTAGAAGACAATGTCATAGACCAAGGAGCTGAATGGCGAGTATTCTCACCTGAACAAGGCGACCAAAGAGCGAGGACTGGAGCACCGATGACAGTCATGCTGCACGACAAAGGTCTGTCTACAGATATTGATTGGCAAAACAAGGATTACAGTGGAAAAACCATCAATTCACGATATCGATCACAATTCTATCGCATGCGAAAATGGCAGAAGCGTAGTCGAGTATCAAATGCTACCGAAAGAAATCTCGCAATGGCACTGGCCGAACTCGACCGAATGGCCAGTCGTCTTGAACTACCAAAATCTGTCCGCGAGGCAGCGGCTGTGAATTACAAGAAGGCCGTTGACAAGCGTTTGATTCGTGGGCGCTCGATCGAAGGTGTTGCTGCTGCTTCACTGTATGCTGCATGTCGCCAATGCGGCGTGCCACGAACGCTCGATGAAATCGGACAAGCATCTCGAACCGGGCGAAAAGAAATCGGCAGAACCTACCGATTTATGGTCAGAGAATTGAAAATGAAGATTATGCCGACCGGACCAGAAGATTACATCTCCAGATTCTGCTCAGGATTGGGTTTGGATGCTGAAGTTGAAGCAAAGGCGTATGAACTAATCAAAGCTGCTCAAGAAAAGGAACTGACCAGTGGACGTGGGCCTACCGGAATAGCTGCTTCAATCATCTACATTGCATCGGTATTGTGTGGCAAGCGCAGGACCCAAAGAGAGGTTGCAGAAGTTGCTGGTGTGACCGAAGTAACAATCAGGAATAGATACAAAGAATTGATACAAAACCTGAATATCGAACTTGATATTTGAGCCTGAATATCTGGTTGGTCGCAATGAACAAGAGCCGCACTGAGATTTCTCAGGTGGTCTTTGAAAAGGTAGCAACGCTGATGGTTGAAGCCTTAGAGAGGGGAACCAAATCGTGGCCCTTACCGTCTCCACCAATCAGAGACCCAGATTTTCCAATCATCCAGCCTATCTCTCCGCAAGAATTGATTGAGCAGGGACTTGGCTTGCTTAGTGCTGACCGTGGAATGTTTGAATACAAACTTAACAATGTAGTGGACCTTGTAGTCCCCCATAGAATGAATCTGACCGACGACCCGTACAAGGTTCACAAAAAGTGGTTACGAAAACGCTCAGATATGGTTGCAGAGAGACTCATCTTTTCGATCAATAATGAGTGGCTTGCAAGTGCACTTGACCCAAATGCCCCTGATACAACAAGGTGGTGGCTCAGTGTTGCGCT
>DAWS01000094.1 GCA_002506025.1 Euryarchaeota archaeon UBA111
ATTGTTTCTGCATCACTTCTACTGTTGACAAACAGTAAACAAGGTGCGTCTTTTTCGATTATCGAGATGACCTGTCGGAAAATTGCGTGTGCTCTTGACGGTATTGCATATTCAATGCCTCCTGTTTCATCCTCTGATGTGGGAAATTCAGTTTCAACGAAAATTTCAGTTACTCTCTTGCCAGTCTCAATTATTGCCTCGCCATCATCTGATAGCCACTTGGCTACCTGTTGTGGATTGCCAACAGTCGCTGATAATCCGATACGCTGAACCTTTTCTCCGGATAATGCCTCGAGGCGTGCCAACCCTACCGAAAGTTGCCAGCCTCGCTCGCTAGCCGCAAGGTCGTGCACTTCGTCAACAATTACTGCTTTGACGGTAGCAAGTAGTTTGCGTAGATTTTTGCCGGTGAACATCAGTTGGAAAGTTTCTGGCGTAGTCACTAAAATGTGAGGTGGCTTTCTTACCTGCTTTGCCCGCTCAGATTGCGTAGTATCACCGTGCCTCAAGCCAACTCGAAGCCCTACAGAATCAGCAATCTCCTGTAACCTACGGTCTACATCGCGATTCAATGCCCTTAGGGGAGTTATGTAAAGCACAGACAAAGGCTGCCAATCCTCGGCAATGCAACGGTGTAATATCGGCAGAATTGCTGATAGTGTTTTACCTGAGCCTGTAGGTGCAATCAGTAGACGGCTTTTGCCATTAATGATCTCTGGAATAGCTGAGTTCTGAATCGGAGTAGGTTGCCAATTCCTTGCAGTGAGCGCTTTTTGTAAATTTTCATGCAATAGGGAAAATACACCAGACATACTCTCCCCACCCCCGCGGTATAGGCTTTGACCAATCACTTTTGAGTATTTGTAGACGGCACTGGAAACAAAAACATCAAAGAACTCAAACCATATACCATCAAACAAGGAACGGGGGAATTATGGGTTTCGTTGGTGATTTGTGGGCCAAGCAACACGGTAGGCAACTAATGTTGAGCGCAACAGCTTTTGGTGCTTCAGCAATATTATTCATGGTTAGTGTCTACCAGTTGATGTTCCTGCAGAGTGACGCAGACTGGGGCGATTACACCGGAGCTGCAATCGGTATGATTGTCTTGTCTAGCGCTATACTAATTATCGCCACGCCAGAATTTCTCAACCTAAGAGGCCATGTCAACTTGCTGGCAGAACTGAAAGAGATAGAATCCACATCTGAACTGAAGAGACGTAAATCTGAAGGTGATGAAGCAGCCAAAATACTTGGCGCTGGCCATGCAGAAGCCTGGGATGATTTCTTAGTCGAAAAGGGTCTCAAAAAGCGAAAATGAGGGTCTAGATTGACCGACAGCCACCCGTTGAATAATTTGCTGCGGGAAATGATGCTTGCAGTTGCAATGATTGCATTTTTGGTCCTAGGTTTGTGGGCTCATACTGGAACAATGCCGCCCTTAGTTGTCGTAGAATCATCATCAATGATTCATGAAGAAAATGGTGAAGTTGGCAGTATCGATGCAGGTGACCTAATCTTGGTCATGGATACACCGTATGACAACATAGTGACTTTCGCTGAAGCAAGTGACAGACAAAACAACCATTTCGGTTACAAAACTCATGGCATGGAAGGAGATGTGATAATTTATCAAAAGAATGGCGATGCTGGGACCCCAATTATCCACAGGGCAATTTTGCGAGTGGAACCAAGTCAAACTATAACTCCTGACCGCTCTGTTGGTCAAGACGCAAATAACTCCGCAAACTGCCCCGATGGTGGAACTTGGGATAATGCGGTAAAAGATACCGATGGCGAAATGGGCACCTGCGTTTTAACATGGTCAGTCCCAGGAACTAATGTCACTGACTCAGAAACTATCACCATAAAATTCGATGGCTATAACGCCGGCTACTATGATTGTAAGCGGTTTGCCCATGCAAATGTTGAGCCTTACTTGGTTGTCTGGAATTGGCAACCAAAACACAGCGGTATCGTAACTCTAGGCGATAATAACCAATGCTCGGTTGACCAAGGTGGCCTAGTGGTAAATGGTTCCTCAGGTGTTCACAGTAGTTCTGGAGTTGCAGGACCTGTCAGAGAAGCATGGCTGGTTGGGGTTGCTGGTGGGGAAATTCCCTGGCTAGGTACAGTAAAACTAATGTTAAGTGGTCCGAGTTCCCCTGGCACACAATATGTGCCTGGTTCGTCATTTTTATTTTTAGCACTAGTAATTGGTGGAATCATTTTCGCCCCAGTCGGGCTAGAAGTAGTAATTAACAGAATTATGCAAAATTCACCAGAAATGTATCAGGCAAAAATAGAAACAGATTACTCCTCAGAAGAGTAATGTTTAGCATTTGCCAAGGCCTCTGCCATTGTCAATTCGCCCTGTGCGACCAATATCGCTGCATTACGTGAAATGGTAAATTCGCCCTTGGACTGTTTTCTACTCTCGCCCTGAATATACTTAATTTCGCCTTGAGTGGGAGTAATATCCCGCAGTTGCCAAATTTTTGACCCACCTTGCGTTGCGATTCTTAATGCGGAAGTTGAGTGATTGTTACGGATCAAACCTGTCGATGTCTTGTGTTCATTGACCTGCTCAATATGCCAATTTCTCGAAACACATTCGTTGATTATCCGGTCTCTGATTAATGGCGCACCATCACCAACCCTTATGATAACATTCTCAAAATTGGCGATTTTCCGTAATTTAACAAGATTCGGCATCAACTCTTCGATTGAAGTTAATTGAATGATGCCACAGAATGCGCCGTCGACTAACCATGCAATGCCCGGATATGGGCCAGGATCGATACCGATGACTAAAGAAACGGCGGCTTGCGACCCTTTTAGATGATAAATAGCTGAGAGGATTGCTGAATCAATAGATGATAATTCAACCGGAATTGGTTTACCTACCGATGGATATTTGATTATCTCGGATGGTGCTGCAAACCATATCATGTCATCACTCGGGACTGGTTTTTTGATGTCAATTACCATGAAGTCTAACGATTTTGCCCGAAGTTTTTCAATCAATTTGAAGGATAATTGGAAATTGTCGGTTCTGACTACCAACCGCCCCATGGTATTCCGTTGTGACGGTCAATCACAAACCTACCGAATCTCTTAACCAAGACTAAACCGTCAATATGTAAGCATAAATTACCGAAGTAATCAAAAACGCTTGACATTGATTCCGCTTCGTGAGCAGCAAATATGAAAGAGAACTCCGGCAAGTTCTCGCTGGCTTAGAAAAAGGCGTAAACTCCATCATTAAATCCTGTACAGAAATTCAAAAAGCCAGAATGAAATTAATTCAAAAACGGCCATTTCTAGTGGTTAGGGCTGCAGGTTCGGGTATCGAAGGCTCGGGGGATTTACTTGCCCTGCGCGGTGATATTTGTTTCCCAATCGAAGTTAAATCTTCCAAAGAGTCTAAACTGTATTTATCTGGTAGGACTGTTGAGCAGTATAATTCGTTAGTCTATGAGGGCAATCGCTCGTGTTTAATGCCGCTATATGCGTACCGATTGAAAGGTGTCCGTGGAGATTCATGGCGAATTCTCCGCGTGAAAACCGATACATTGCACGGTAAATTGAGAAAATTGGCTCCACTAATACCTAGTTTGCCACTGACTCGTAACGGCAAACCATACCTGAACTGGGAATCTGGTATGGAACTCAATGAGTTTATTGCCCTGATTTGCTCGCAAAGTGATTCATCGAAGAATATTGAACATATTCAAGCCCGCAGTAAAGTAGGAATTACGCTACCTGTGAAAAATGAACAAGATAACTACCGGACTAGAGACATTCTGGCAGAATTACAAAAGCGTCGAATCTAGGC
>DAWS01000092.1:0-15626 GCA_002506025.1 Euryarchaeota archaeon UBA111
TCTGTTGACAGTCTAACTAGTAACGATTTAGGCTCATTTATCGTTAGCAAAAATACCACGATTGAAGGAAAGGATTTCTGGATTGTCGAAGGAGATGGTAAAGCTGCTACAATAATCGCTAAAGCTAGTACCGTGGATGTTGTTGGAGAGGTAGAACGATGTTTTGACGACTCTCTTGGAGTAAGCGTCCAATTAATTGAAAATGGGTCCGTTGTTTGCGGCGGTGGAGCATCATATGTTGCATTAGCTAGGAGGTTGCGACGGTATGCTGAAACCATCCCAGGCCGTGAACAATTGGCTGTAGAAGCGTATGCTGATGCAATTGAAGTAATAGTCAGAGTGCTTGCTGAAAATGCCGGAATCGATCCAATAACCACGCTATTGGATGTCGTCGCAAAGCAGACTAATACCAATTCGGACTATATTGGTATAGACTTGTCAACAGGTGCTCCTAGTGACATGGTTAAATTAGGTATTTTAGAGCCAGAGGGGATTGTGAAACAAGCAATAATTGGGGCGACCGAGGTGGCGATTTCAATTCTCCGAATTGATGATGTGTTGTGGGCTAAGCAAGAAATGCAGNNGCATCATATGTTGCATTAGCTAAGAGGTTGAGACGATATGCTGAAACCATCCCAGGTCGTGAACAATTAGCTGTAGAAGCGTATGCTGATGCAATTGAAGTGATAGTTAGAGTGCTTGCTGAAAATGCCGGCATTGATCCTATAACCACGCTGCTGGATGTCGTCGCAAAACAGACGAATACCAATTCGGACTATATTGGTATAGACTTGTCAACAGGTACTCCTAGTGACATGGTTAAATTAGGTATTTTGGAGCCAGAAGGGATTGTGAAACAAGCAATAATTGGGGCAACCGAGGTGGCGATTTCAATTCTACGAATTGATGATGTATTGTGGGCTAAGCAAGAAATGCAGATGCCAGACATGCCAGATGATGAAATGTAGGAAAACGCAGATTTCACCTAGGATTGTTAGACAGGTATTCAAATACTCGAAAAAAATCCGAAATTCGATGGGCTCTAACAATTCGGTGTGCGTTGGCATAGATGACGTAGCGATTCATTTTCCAAGATTATACATGGATATGAAGGATTTCGCCGACCTCCGTGGTGAAGATTATGGTAAGTTGAACAAAGGTCTCGGGCTCAAAGCAATGTCAATTCCAGATGTGCATGAAGACACTGCAACAATGGGTGCAAATGCAGTAATGAAACTGATTGACCGTAACGGTCTGAATCCACGAAATATCGGAAGAATGTATCTAGGCACTGAATCTGCATTAGACGGTGCTAAGCCAACTGCAACATACATTGTGGATATGCTTACCCAAAGATACTCTGAAAGATATGGTGCTGATTGCTTCCGCAATTGTGACGTCGTTGATATGACATTTGCTTGTATTGGTGCAGTTGATGCAATGCATAACACACTGGACTGGGTTGCTCGTTCGACTGATGAAGATGAAAGAATTGGTATTGTGATATTCTCTGATAACGCAAAATATGCGTTAGAATCTGCTGGAGAATATACTCAAGGTGCTGGGGGCGGTGCAATTCTAATCCGCAGAAATCCTCGACTATTGGAAATACCAGACATCATCGGAGTTTCGACAACCCCTGTTCATGATTTCTTTAAACCAAGGCGTGAAGTCTCGGTAAAATCAATAATTACCAATGTAATGACCTTAGCCCAAGAGGCTGGCCAGTCGATTAAGAAGGGAATTGTTGAACGTATGATTCGCCATTTGCCAGCGTCCACCGTCCGAAAATTAGGTATTTTTGCCCACGGTGAAGAGAAGGTCAGTGTCCACCGTGACGAGCCAGTATTCGATGGGCAATTTTCCAACCGATGCTACCAACAAGCTGTTCGTCAGGCATTCCACAACTTTGTCCAAAAAGCGGAACGGTCCGGTAGATACAGTCACGAGGAAGATGAAAGATTTACTGAACAATGGAGTAGGATAATCATGCACCTGCCATATGCATACCAAGCCAAAAGAATGTTTCCTGATGTCTTCCGACACGATCGAGAAGATACTGAGATGTGGAAAGAGGTTGCAAAGCAACTTGGGCCAGCTCCTGAGCCTCACAATTCTGATGATCCTGTTATTATCGAAATATGGGAGAAAGCAATGGATGGGTATCGTAGAGCAATTTCCAAAACCCCGCAATATCTTGATTTTCACGCCAGTCGTATCGAAAAGGGCCAACGTGCTAGTAGTCTAATCGGTAATCAATACACAGGCTCAATCTTCCTAGCTCTAATGTCAACATTTGAGTCTGATTTAGAAGAGAATGTCAATCTAGATAACAAATTATTCGGCTTGTGCGGCTATGGTTCTGGTGCTAAAGCAAAAGTGTTCGAAGGTAAAGTTTCACCAAATTGGCGAGAGGTTGTTTCACGATGGAACCTGTTTGAGCGATTGGCTGGAAGGGTTGCTATAGACCATATCACCTACGAAAACCTCCACAAAGGCCTGCAAAGCGGCAGTGTGGTCGAGCCTGAGGGTGAGTTTGCTCTTGTCGAAATAGGTGAATCGGGCGTTCAAGAAGGAGCAAGGAGATACAAGTGGATTGATGCTTAGAAATCTACCACTACTTTGCCACAATCGCCGCTTATTGCTAACTCTACTCCAGCAGGATAATCTTCGAAAGATACTCGATGGGTCACCAAAGTATCAATGTCGATTTTCTCCTCACTGAGTAACTCATGCATCTTATCCCATGTAGACCACATCTTGCGGCCATTTATTCCCTTAACGTGTAGATAACGGAACACAATATCATTCATTGGAATTTCTGTCATCTTGTTGCCATAAACCGATAGAACATTGACATAGCCTCCCATTCTCGTAGAATGTATTGTGTTAGACAGTGCATTCGGAGAGCCTGAAAACTCACAACTGTTATCGACGCCCTGCCCGTTAGTATGAGCCATAATTGTTTGAACGATGTCGTGGTCTTTACCCAAGACAACATCTGCACCGAGCTTCTTGGCTAACTCCATTCGCGTCTGATTATCCCAATCAATCGCAATTACTAGTTTAGCCCCCATTGCTTTTGCTGCGTTAACCGCAAACAAGCCAATTGGTCCAAGACCGTGAATAGCGATTGTTGCGTCCTTGACAGGTCCGCCGGTTAATGTATGAATCGCGTTACCAAGAGGATCTTGAATCGATGCTAGTTCCATTGGCAGGTTATCGGGTAGATGACGAGCGTTTACCGCAGGGATTGTGAAGTATGGAGCAAATGCTCCGTCTGAATGGACGCCGAAAATTTCTCCACGCTCGCATATGTGGGCATTTCCTTCTGCACACCTATCACAGTCCCAACAAGCTAAATGACATTCAACTGCTATTTTATCGCCAATTTTATGAGTTGTCACTGCGCTTCCAACTGCCACTACTTCACCGCAGGTTTCATGGCCAGTTGTAGTTCCAACTGGCACATTTTCAGCTGCCCAATCATCCCATTTCCAAATGTGAATATCGGTTCCACAAATAGAGGTTGAGTGTGTTTTGACCAATACCTCATCGGAGCGAGGTGTTGGCACTGTAGACTCAACGAGCTCAAAACCGCCAAATTTTGGCTTGGTTTTTTTCCAAGCCATCATAGTACTGGGTATAACAGTCATGTTCGTCAATATTCGGACATTATAGACACCTATTGATAATTCGCTATCAAAGTATGAAAATTATTTCCCAAGTAAGTGATTTTTCGGATATGTTGATTAAGGGGGCATCGGTGGTAAAAATCCCGTTGGTAGATGATGAAATACGTAATTGTCAGCGGCGGAGTCCTCTCGGGACTCGGAAAAGGCGTCACTGCAAGCAGTATTGGTGTTCTACTCAAGAGTGCCGGCTTACGAACTACCTCAATCAAAATTGATCCATATCTGAATAGTGATGCTGGAACAATGTCGCCGTTCGAACACGGAGAGGTTTTCGTTTTAGATGACGGTGGAGAAGTTGACTTGGATTTGGGTAACTACGAGCGTTTTCTAGATTTAAATCTGGGTAGAGACAACAACCTAACTACAGGGAAAATTTACTCAAAAGTAATTGAGGCTGAGCGAAGAGGTGATTATCTTGGCAAGACCGTGCAGGTAATCCCTCATATTACCGATGAAATACAGGATTGGATTGAACGTGTAGCCCATATACCAGCAGATGGTAAAGATAGCATACCTGATGCATGTATCATAGAACTTGGTGGGACTGTTGGAGATATCGAATCATCGCCATACATCGAGGCCTTACGACAATTTCAATTTAGAGTAGGCCGGGAAAATGTTACCTTCGTCCATGTCTCATTGGTACCGGTTATGGGCCCAGTCGGTGAACAGAAAACAAAACCTACCCAGCACTCTGTAAAAGAGTTGCGTGGCCTAGGTATTACGCCTGATATTCTAGTTTGCCGTTCCACCAAACCAATGACTGCTGAAACCAAAGAAAAGCTCGCAGCATTCTGTCATGTGTCACCAGATGCTGTTATGTCGACGCATGATGTGCCAAATATCTACCACGTTCCATTAATGTTAGAAAAACAGGGGTTGTGCAAAATTCTCGGTATCGATTGCAACACTACTGGGATGTTAGACGAATGGCGAGAAATGGCTCATGATCTAGATAAATTGACAGAAAGTGTAACAATTGCCATGGTGGGCAAATATACTGATTTATCCGATGCATACCTGTCAGTTATCAAAAGTCTACAACATGCTGCCATGAAGGTGCGGAGAAAATTAGCAATAAATTGGATTGAAGCAAGTCATTTAGAAGAACAGTGGCAAGAGAAAAATGGTGAAGAATATGCCGCAGCCTGGCAAGATTTGAAATCGTCTAATGGTATTTTGGTGCCTGGAGGGTTTGGCGATCGTGGTGTTGAAGGAAAGATCAATGCCGCAAAATACGCCAGAGAAAATAACATCCCATATCTTGGAATTTGTCTTGGTTTGCAAGTCGCAACGATCGAATTCTGTCGCAATGTTCTGGGAATGAAAGGTGCTAATTCAACTGAGTTCGATGAAAATGTCGAATACCCAGCAGTCATTTTCATGCCGGAGATATCGAAAACCCATCTTGGCGGCACTATGCGATTAGGCAGCAGACCGACTATCTGGCAGGTCGAAGATTGCAAAATAAAGAGATTGTATGGTGCTGGAGATTCAGTCGATGAAAGACATCGCCATCGATATGAAGTCAACCCCGATATCATTGATGACATTGAGCGAGCAGGTCTAAAATTCGTTGGTAAAGATGAAACCGGACAACGCTGCGAAATTTTCGAATTAGAAGATCACTGTTATTACGTTGGTGTGCAATATCATCCTGAATTTAAATCAAGGCCTGGGCGCCCAAGCCCTCCATTCCTCGGATTGCTGATGGCTGCGTCTGGACTAGAATTGTAATCAGACATCAGATACTCGGATTACCCTGGTCGTTCGATAGCCTTGCAGCATCTTAACGAACTTACGCACCCTAAATTCTTCGTCAAGGTCTACATCTCCGGTATCAATTCTAACATGAGACAATCCCATCAGCTTTGCTGGGGTTGCAACGCCGAGTATTGACTCAACGCCAATCAATCTCAGAACGTCTGGGGATAATTGTAAGTTACCTCGGCCAATCAGGAAACCTTGTCCACCCATTGGTGAAAGTAACAGTAATTTCTCTCCATTGTGAGTTGAGAGAATATCGATCAATTGTGTTTCGTTCAAATCAGCAAAAATTTGGCCTTTATGTTGTATATCGATTCCGAGAAGGGTTAATTCATGGCCGATTAATTCGCCAATTAATCTCAAAGTTCCACCACTTCCCCAGATAATCATTAAATCCGGTTTACTAGTAATTAGTTCAGCGATATGACTAGCCAGCCCTTCGATTATTTCCTCCTCTGATGAGCGTTCAACTTGTTGTTTGGCTCCTTGCATAAATCTAGGGCTAGCAGGGGTTAGTGCTTCGCCATACATACGCACTTTCCATTGGCCAGTGAGATAGACCTCTTCATCTAAATCCATAACCTCAGTTATTGAAGCCATTAAGTCACCGATGACATATGAAAACAGTACTTCGGCGGCTGCGTTTGGTGTTGTAGCAAAGCATCCTGAATGCATTTTAACTCCACCTGGAACACCGATAAGTGGAATTTTTTCTTGTCCCAGTGCATTGACGATGTCTCTAGTAGTCCCATCCCCGCCAGCATATACTATCACATCTACCTGCAACCCAGTAAGTTGCTCAACAAGATTGGTTGTATCGGCTGCCGAGGATGTTGCCGGGCTCTTCCCTACAACTTGGTAGTCATGAGAAATCCAATCTCCCCCCATTCTACCTTCCCAAGCGTACAATTCTGGCGATGCTCCGCTTCGATTCAAAGTAGATTTTAGTAACTCAAAAAATTTGTTTAGGCATTGACCCATTCTCGGACCGGCGCGGTCTTGTGCGCCAGCTTCTCTTGCTTCCTTCGCACGGCCGTCGCTTCCTTTGAAGCCTAGCCTGCCGCCAAGGCCCGCATCGGGATTAACAACTATGCCAATGCGCATGGCTCTGCCTGTTGTTAATACTTGATGAAGTTCTGTCTTTAGTTATGCTCAATAATACAAAGATTTCATCAATGATGGTTCGATGTAAGTCCATGCCGAATGAAGAAGTGCTCCCAGAACTTCATGAGGTTTTAGAAAAGGATTTTTCCGAACTAAAAATTGGCGAAGAAAAGTTCCAGCAATCGTCCAAAAATGATAAACCTACTTCACAAAATAACAAGAAGATAATTTATCAACAGCGCTATTCATCTGCAGACCATATTGAAGACATTGTAGTTAAGCCAATTATGGCTACCAAAAAGACGCATACCACAGGTATCGAGGTTGACGAAACCGTTGAGACTAAACTACCTATTGAGCCTCAAAAATCGGACAAAAATACGGTAATTAAGTCTCCAACCAGCACGATTGGTGATGACTTTGCAGTGGATTGGTAAATATCACTATTGATAATGAATATCATTATCTTTATGAGTCTCCTTAAGTTAGTCATTCCATGCAAGGATACGGTAAGACCGGTAAAGATGTGAAGTGCCCTGTAATGCACGGATCTATGACAAATACTGACTACGGAATGGCTAATAGAGATTGGTGGCCAAAATCATTAGACTTGACGATTTTACACCAGCACGACAAAAAATCTAACCCAATGGGAGAAAATTTTGATTACCGAAAAGAGTTCAAGAATTTGGATTATGCGGCGCTAAAGAAGGATCTGCATGATTTAATGACCGATAGTCAAGACTGGTGGCCTGCAGACTATGGACACTATGGTGGATTTTTCATTCGAATGACTTGGCACGCTGCTGGAACCTACCGCACTGGTGATGGCCGTGGTGGCGGAGGAACTGGTGCACAACGTTTTGCTCCGTTAAACAGCTGGCCTGATAACGGTAATTTAGACAAAGCACGAAGACTGCTGTGGCCGATTAAGCAAAAGTATGGTAATGCGATAAGTTGGGCTGACTTGTTAATACTGACTGGTAATATCGCCATTGAATCTATGGGTGGACCTGTGTTTGGCTTTGGTGGCGGTAGACCTGATATTTGGCATCCAGAGGATGATATCTATTGGGGTGCTGAAGACGAGTGGCTTGGTGATAATAGATATGGTGATACACGACAAGACCTGCAAAATCCCCTTGCTGCGGTCCAAATGGGATTAATCTACGTTAACCCACAAGGACCAAACGCAAATCCTGACCCTTTACTTAGCGCACAAGACATCAGAGAAACATTCTCTAGAATGGCGATGAACGATAAAGAAACTGTTGCACTGACCGCAGGTGGACACACCTTTGGCAAAGCGCACGGAGCGGGGCTAGAGGATCACAAGGGTACTGAGCCTGAAGGGGCTGCACTAGAAGAGCAAGGATTTGGTTGGACCAGTGATTATGGTAGCGGAGTTGGTCGAGACACAATCACAAGCGGTATCGAAGGAGCATGGACGCCAAATCCAACTCAATGGGATAATGGGTATTTTGATATGTTATTCAAGTATGAAGATAGTTGGGTGTTAGAGAAAAGTCCTGCTGGAGCCCATCAGTGGACCCCAAGTAATCTTGAAGATGAAGACATGGCACCAGATCCCGAAGACCCATCGATCAAGGTTCCGACTATGATGACTACGGCAGACATGGCGATGATTAGAGATCCTGAATATAGAAAAATCTCAAAGCATTTTCACGAGAATCCCGATGATTTCGCAGACGCATTCGCCAGAGCTTGGTTCAAGTTGCTGCATCGTGACATGGGGCCAAAAGTCCGATACTTAGGACCGGACGTTCCTGATGAAGAACTGATATGGCAGGACCCTGTAACGCCTGGACCAACTGATTACGATGTTGATAGTGTTAAAGCAGCAATAAAAGACTCGGGGCTAACAATAACTCAGATGGTTGAAACTGCTTGGGCTAGCGCTTCAACATACCGCGGATCAGATATGAGAGGTGGTGCTAATGGCGCAAGAATTCGGCTAGCTCCACAAAAGGACTGGGAAGCTAATAAACCTGAACAACTCGCTTCTGTCCTTGCAAAATTATCTGGTATTGCAGATAGTTTTGGTGCAAGTCTAGCTGATGTTATTGTTCTTGCTGGCAATGTCGGAATTGAAATGGCTAGTGGCATGGAGGTAACTTTCCACCCCGGCCGAGGTGACGCAACTGAAGAGCAAACAGATAGTGCCTCATTCAGTGTGATGGAACCTCTTGCTGACGGTTTCAGGAACTTCTTGAAAACAAATTACGCCGTTACTCCAGAAGAGATGATGTTGGATAAGGCACAACTACTGGGTCTGACTGCTCCAGAAATGACCGTACTAGTTGGTGGTCTGAGGACCCTTGGTGTAAGTTCTGATGATAGAGGATTATTTTCTTCTAATAATAACAATCTATCAAACGACTACTTTACCACACTTCTTGATATGGGTGTTAAGTGGAAACCTACAGGCAGTAACTCATATGATGGGATAGATAGGTCAACTGGAGCCGTTTTAAGACGAGCATCCCGAACTGACTTAGTATTCGGTAGCAATTCACAACTGAGAGCAATAGCAGAAGTATATGCGCAAAATGATAACGAGCACAAGTTCAAAACCGATTTTATTGCAGCATGGACCAAGGTAATGAATTCAGATAGATTTGACTTGGAGTAATGGTTGAGAAATGATACATAAACAGAAGGTTCGTCGCTCAACGCGACAGAGAAGATTGATTCTAGATGCTGTAAAAGATAGTCTCAATCATCCTTCTGCAAGCGATATCTACGCGACCTTAGCTGATTCCGGTATTGGTATTGCCACTATTTATCGGCAATTATCGGCTTTAGTTGAAGACGGGGAAATTGGGTCCTTTGAGTATCAAGGGGAAGTACGCTACGACCCAATTGTTCAACCTCACGCACACATCGTTTGCTCAAAATGCGATAAAATATGGGATGTTGCATTGCCGAAGGGGATTAATAATCTCGCACCAACGAACGACTCGTTTGAGAATTTCGATGTTGACCTGACCTGGAAAGGAGTTTGCAACGACTGTAGATAGTAAATGCAACGTTAATAATCGTCTCCCATGAGGTTTGAACATGCGTACTGCTGTTGTGACTGGCGCCAGTAGAGGTATTGGTTCTGAATTTGTTGTTCGATTGCTTGATGATGGTTGGCGAGTGTATGCTGGTTACCGGGCTGATAAGCATCGACTAGAATTGATCGATAACCCAAATTTGTTTTGCCATAAGCTTGAGGTTACGGACAATAATTCTATACGACAGTTCGCTGACTCGATAAATGAAAATATAGATTTATTAATTAATAATGCAGGAGTGCCTGACGGCCGATGGAGAAATATCAAAGAAATTGATGACCAGTGGATGTTAGAGGTATTAGACATAAATTCTGTTGGTCCTGTTCGTATGGTAAAGGAGCTCTACGACAAAATGAGTCATGAATCATTGACGACCGTGGCCATGATTAGTAGCCTAATGGGATCTATTGATGACTGTCTTTCGGGGAAATCCTACGCTTATCGAGCATCTAAAACTGCACTTAATATGTTGAGTGTAGCAATGAAAAAAGAAGGAGCTGAAGATAATATTTCATTTCTAATTTTACATCCTGGGTGGGTAAAAACTAGAATGGGTGGTGAAAATGCGCCAGTTGAATTAGAAGAAAGTGTTGCAGGAATGTTGGAATTGATTTACAATAATTCCTTGGCAGACTCTGGACGTTTTGTGCAGTATGATGGTGTTGATTTGCCTTGGTAAATCCGGTTTTACCTTTGATTACCTTGGTAATTAAATCGATTGATACTGACCGATTCGATGGTTTGAATGAGGACAATAAATCCCTAGTAAACACGCTTTCTATGTTGTGTTCATTTATGTCAATTGATGATTTTGTGTCTTTTATCTACTCACCTAAGTTTGTTAATCTGATAAACACTGAGATTCCCGTAAAATTTGAAATTGGGTTATACACCCAGCATGAGATTATTCTGGAGATGATTGTTGAAAATAATTTAATCACATTAACAGATTGTCGAAATCAAAATTACTTGCAGGTTGCGGAATGCTCCAGGAAAGAAGATTTATTTTCCTCGCTTAATACATGGATTTCTTTAGCATTGAAATCATGATTCAGTAAAACAGTGAACAGCAAGTTAACGAGCCGTCAGCGGCCCTAATTTCGCTGAAATCTAGTGCGATTGTCTCTAATCCAAGTTCGGAGAGGGTTTTGTTAACTGTAGGGTAACCTTTCGCAATGAGTACTTTGCCTCCGGGCAGTCCAATAGTATTGCATCCATAGGTTTCATCTTCGGGCATCCAAATAACTTCACATCCTTCTGGTAGTTCGCCAAAAGCATCCTTTGGTAGATAGCCTTCTGGTGCAAGAATTATGCTATCAGTTGGGGTTGATGCAATGCTGGTAAGGTGTAGGGCGTGCTTTGGAATATCAATCACCCTGAGTTCATGGCCCAGGTGGGATAGTAGGTCTCGCAGCTCTTCTATGCCTAGGTCATTTGTTCTGGTTGACCTCCCAACAAAAAATATGTCTCCTAGACGGAGGATGTCTCCTCCATCCATCCTTGCATCTCCGCTCATCCGACATATTTGGGCGCCACCCATCTGGCTAACCAAGAAGTCTGCGATCGGCGGCTGTTCCTTAACTCTAGATGGGTGGCCTGGGACAGGTAATAATACGTGGCCATCAATAATTACGGCTTGATCTTCGACGAATAAACAGTCTGGGTGGTTATGATCTGCTTCCAGCATAACCACCTCGATCCCTGCGGCCTCGAGAGCAGTTTTGTATTCCGAGTGCTGATATCTCGCTAAATCGATATCTTTAGGCCCGCTTCCAAAGAAGTTGGCAAGAGCAGAGTGATATGAATCTGGTATGGCTCTGACCAATGCCCTCGCTTTTTGGTCCAAACGAACCGTTGCCATGATTAAATCCCGAAGTTTGCACCTCTTAATGCTTAGCCCAATACAGGAAATCAATTTCTTGAATCCGGAAAACGTTACTGCTCGGCTTCGGCGACTAGATTTAGTATATCTTCCTTGACTAAGTCAATTATCCAATCATAATCTCCCCACCAAATTCTCTGATTGCCTTTGTGGTCTAATAGAACTGTTCCAGTCGAATGAGCTATGTTATAGTCATATGAGGATGGGTGATGTCGAGCAGAGGTATTTGATTCTGTAGTGTTTTCTTCAATTTTAAATCCAACATCAAAATCGTTCCAGACTTGGGTTAAGGTTGCCATATCTTGAGATGATGGTTGTGTGTCTGCAACAGTGAGGTGCGTCCAGTATGATTTTGTCGACTGTTTCCACTCCTCAAGTATTGTGGTGTTGTCTCGCCATGGATCAACGGTAATGGTGATGAATTCTATTTTATCGAGCATGGTCTCATTTAGGCTCTCATGAATATGCCGCAAGTTGTAGGTAACAACTGGGCAGATATCGTAGCAGTTAGTGAATAGGAATGCGATAACTGTAACTTTGCCTTCAGTATTTTGCTTAAAATCGTAAGTAGTATTTTCACTTGTTAGTAAAGTAAATTCGGATATCGATTTACCGGAGGTAATCAATTCGCCATGAAATATTGAGTCTGCTTCGTTACCTGAGTCAATACAGCCTGGAAGCATAAACATAATCGAAAAAATTAGCACAGTAAATTTCCTCATCAAATACATCACCTCAAACATTGGTTCCAAGATATGGTATATCAATATCTAGTTGCACAACATAAAGGCCCGTAGAAATACAGGATGCATAAGTAATCCCGTTATGATGTTCTACCGCCCATAAGAAAGGTACCCATGAGAACTCGTAGAAATCTGATTCTAATACTATTCCATCATCTCCGTGTGGTAAAAACCAACCAACTGTTGCTTCAGCATAAGTGCCTATTCTATCATTAGGGTTTGTTGGGGATACTAGGGTTTCAATATCCAACACCCATAACCCTGCATGATAATGAGATACATACAGTCTTGCGTCCCAACCGCCACCATGGCTTTGATCATTGGTGTCGTCTGTTACGAAATATGCACTGTCAAGATTATGTGGAGAGAATAGTAACCATTCATCGGGGTCTGGGTTTATTGCGCAATCGGCGCCATAACAATGGTCTTCAGCCCAAGGTATTTCCCAGTCTCTGATTAATTTCGGTTCAAATCTTAACTGGCCATCGATATACGTGTAATCTGTTGTATCTAGCAAGTAAATTATGCCAGTCCCAACAGAAGTTGATAGAACCTCGACAGCTGCTGTAGTGATATGAACTGGTTCATCGGAATAACCTAGATGAGACATGTCCAGCATATTTGGGAAGGGTTCGGCATAATGGATATATGATACTCGGCCACCGTTTTCATTACCTGTAGTCCCACTGTCAGGTTGTCCATCTTCGTCGAGATCTAAGAAATCCATCCATAATCCGACCTCTTCAGCCCGCCATCGACACTGCACTGGATTACCTTGACCGGTTTTGCACAGTGTTGCATGGATTGCATATTCTTCTGGAGAGTTTACTGGATGTGGAACATCTGTTACATCGCCAATTCTCAATCCCGCCTCCCAATAACTTCCGTAGATGAATGTTCGACCGAATCTGGGGTCTGTTGGATCATTACCGGGCCAAAGTTGTACCGTCATATCATGGATGTAAATCCATCCACCTCTAGTATGCTCCCAAGCCACTTCATATTCTCCAACTTTGATTATAGTGTGACCCAATCCAGAGCCTGGGACTCCTGGTATGTTTCTCGCTGCTGAGCCATCTAGATTGAGATGGGCAATGGTTACTCCACCGCATGCCTCATCTATTGCATCATTACAATTTTCATAGTCTGGATTAGCAACAAATAGATACCATTCGCCATCTATCATGTGAGTGTATAGGTTGTGAGGGCCGCTGGGGTGATCTACATCGTACCAAGAGTCGACCCAAGTAGGATTTTCTTTATCAGTTACATCAATTAGAGTAACCGAAACTTGAGCTGGATCACTCCATTCACCAACGTTTGGGTCAGCGTATCCTGGGTCGATTAGTTGGTTCTGTTGGACAATATATTCTCTACCATTATATTCAATGTATTTAACATCTAAAACTTGGGTGTTCGGATCGTTATATTTTCCGGTGACAGTGGTATTCTCCGGATCGGTTACGTCAACGATATGCATGTCGTTCCATCCGGCAAGATAAGCATATGTCTCACCATCTGGAGTTGTAGCAACTTGAACTTCTGCGTTACCGTTAGTAGTCAATGGGTTGAAATCTAATTGCTCTATATTATCCGTGCCGACCATGTGTTGTGAGGCATTTGAGTGGTCGTGTCCCTCGTGTTGGAATAGTGGGTCGTCGCTGTCAAGAACAAAATTTTCCGATGCCGATTTCGTCTCATCTTCACCAGAAAAGACAAACATCACGCTAGAGACCATTAGTAGCACTAAAAAGAACGCTAGCGCTATTTCTTTGCCCCGCATATCTCCTGCGAACTTATCGTCCGTTTTGACTTTATGTGATGATAGTTTGGATTTGCATATTGGGGATATAATATGAGGCTATTGGTTGGATTTGTTTTATTGATTCTGCTTGTACCGTGTGTTGCTGTGCAGGGTCACACTCCAAACGTCATGATGTCGATTCTTAAGGAAGATGGCCCGGCACCAGCAGATATCGTTGAAACCGCAGGCTTTGTTGAGGGTGATGGTGTCAAGTTCAAGATGAGTGATTCATCGAATAATTCTAGTATGCGAATTAGTATTGACTTAGATAAAGATGGTGAGTTTAATGAGAGTAATGATTACTTCTCTCCATGGATGGTTTATGATTGTCAATATGATGAAAATGGAACGTTATTAGATTCTGAGTGTATTGAATCTGTAGTGTTTTACTTCAACGGCAGTAATGGATCTGGAACTTATAGTTATCAAGTAGAAAAAATGGTAAATGATAGCCACACAAATTTCTGGATAAACTCAATTTTCGTTGGGCTGGATAATCATGAGGAGCCGGGCCTACCAAATGTTGGGGATTGTTTTGGTGCTGGTTGTGAAGAACTTGAGGTGAGCGCTGTAGAAGATGATGATACAACTAGAAAGTATATTTCAATTTTAATGGTGATTTCAGCAATTGGATTAATTGGGGTTGCCATCAGCCTCATAGTTGAAAAACCAGAAACCGAAGAAAAGCAATACTTCCAAGAGGAATGATTAGCCCTCAATTACTGGACATTTTTCATCAAATTCATCGAACACTACAATATTGGCCCAAAGGTAATTTGTTCTTTTACTTAGTAGAGTCTGGTTCTTGCAATAAACTTTAGTTGTAACAACTATCATATTATCATGATAATATTGTCTTTGGTACTAGATAAAACAATTGTATCAAGATTCATCATTAGACCGATGGTTTGAGAAATAGTCGTCGTTAGGACATGGTATGTCCGGCGGGGGGGCTTCTCGTGCGTGTTTCCTCATTTTAGTAATGTTTAGCGCAGCATTCTCAGGATGTTTTGGTGAAAGTGGGGATACTGGAATTAATTCAGATAGAGATGTAGTGGTAACTCCTGAAACACTATCTGGTGGAATTTTCCAGCCATTAACCATCACAGCAAAAGCAGACCTATCTGCATACATCCCTTACTTGATACTGAATGAAGACAATGGGTTTGTCCAAAACTCTACTATTATTGACCTAAAATCTGGTGAGTCTGTTCAATTAAGTGTACTTGCTCCGCCTAGAACCGATACTGCAGTCATATTGCTAGGTGATTATGGCAGAGATATATGGCCGGTAAGATCAACTGAAGAATCGTGGAAAACCTGGTTTGACAGAAGAGGTTACGATGCCGCCGATAATCCAACAATCACACGAATAGATGGTGTCAACGGTTCGCTGAATACTATCGATTATTCGAACGAAACAGCTAGTTCTGTTGCAGTGGTAAAATTATCAATAAAACGGCAAATGGCGGCTGCATTTAGCGAATCTGAAGGTGGTAGACACTCGATGGGATTGGTTGATGGTAGAACTGTATTCAATTACATCAACAT
>DAWS01000092.1:16034-17736 GCA_002506025.1 Euryarchaeota archaeon UBA111
AATCTAGCTTATGAAGACGCTGCACAATATTTGATTTCTACAATGGAAGGGTTTGGATTAGAAGTCATCGTCCAGAGATTCGTCTATGATTCCCTAATGACTGGAGCGCAGAATCCTGAAGCATACAACGTATGTGGTTATCGTTTTGGTGAGGTAGACCCTGATAAGTGGATGGTATTTGGTGCGCATTTTGATATTGCCCCGCCTGTAAATGGGGGCATGCTCGACCCGCATATCTTTGGTCGCACATATGGTACCCGGGTTGGAGCTTATGACAACACCGCTGGTACTAGTATGGTTCTTACAGTAGCTGAGGCAATGGCTGCTTACAGTACTCGCAATACCATGGTATTCTGCCTATGGTCTGGGGAAGAAGGGGGTAAGCGAGGTAGTGATTTTTGGACTGATTATTGGGTCAAAGAAGATAATCCTAATGTTGAGGTAACAAATTACGTAAATCTAGACATGGCTGGAGTAAATTGGCCTGGGGGTGGTGGTGCCCCTTGTGGCAATGGTCATGGTGGTGGCGATGGTAACTGTGACCCTGAGCCACAAATAGACCCTGATGGGTATCCGAAAGATTCGGAAGTTTGGCCGATGAGAGTTTACATCGGACCTAGTTTAGACCATGATGTCATGAATCAACCTGGAATGGTTGGGCTAGCAATGTGGATTGGTTCCGACGCAATTGGGGTTGAGGAACAAATGTCACCGTTACTCGGTGAAGGATATGATGCAACTACTTGGAAGGTTGATGATTGGCTTGCCAAAGACCGTCCGGAAATTATCGTTTATGAGGACACCACAGCTCGATCTGATCATGCAACATTTCAAGACAATCTCGGAACAGTAACTATGGGTTTCGGTGGTTTAGTTGATGGTTATTGGTGTTACCACCAGACGTGCGACACTATCGATGAAATGATTGACTGGATGGATACTACTGGCAAAGATTACGGAGAAGAGCGGTCAGGGACCAGCAATCTTGTAGATGCTCTTGACACTATTACTTGGTGGGCAACCTATTCTTTCTTCCATTTAGATGAACAGCCTATACGTAATGCGTATTTGTGATTTATATTCATTATGAATATAACTTAACCCGGATTGAATATTTTGCTGTTAGAAGATTATATTCACCAAACTTTCAAGCAAGTCATATGGCGACCAATAACCAAAAAACATCGAAATTACCGGGATAAGGAAGATTAAGAATACTGTGTAGAAGGCGCTTTCACTCCAGTCTTTTACCTTAGCACCATCTAAAGGCCCCCAAGGAATCATATTGAACAGTCCAAGTATTAAGTTTGCATATAGCCAAACTATTCCGGCATCAATCAGCATTGATTGCCATAATATGCTATTACCATCCAGATAAACACTTAGAGATAATCCATTTTCGAATAATGGTGTATGGGAGAAATCAAATGCGCCAGTAATTCCAAGGATTAGTACCCAAATAGGAATACCAATTATGAATAAAGTAAGATTTGTTAACGGACCTGCCACAGCAACATAACCATTATATCGTCTCTTTACTAATCCAGAAACCATTACTGCACCTGGTGCCATAAATAAGACGCCAAGGAAAAAGGAAAGCATTATTCCAAACTGCAAGCCTTTAGGATCTGCTCGGAATTCTGCCCAACAGCCATATCTCTTTGCGACTATTTTATGTCCAATCTCATGTAAAATAAATGCT
>DAWS01000081.1:0-7935 GCA_002506025.1 Euryarchaeota archaeon UBA111
ACTGTTGACCTAACTGTTTCACCACGATGGTCGGTTGTAGTCATACCAAAAGTTCCATCATAACCCCTTAGCTGTGAGGTTGATTCAAACTCAAACTGTAGGAAACTCTGCATTCGGTAGGGTGCTTGTGAACTCAAATTTGCGTCATCCGTGGCAGCGATGGTCACAGGAATAAACCGTAGTCTAACCTCTACTTCTCCAGCTGCAAAGGTAGCTAATTGTGCCGTTAGGGGTTCTTGGATTGCGAATGTCCCATTTACTGTCTGATTGAAAATTTCACTCCATTCTCCGAACGTACCATTTTCCCGCATTGCTAAAACTAACTGGCCTTCCATGTCAATTGGAGTGAGGCCAAGCGAGGTTGCTGTTCCATTAACCCAAACATCTTGATTAACCACAAAAATGCTTTTGTTGGCGAGCGGGCCTTCGATTGTTGCAGTCAGATTAGGTGCTTCTCGAATATCCAATAGTATCGATAGGCTAGACGGTCTAAGATGATGCTCAGAGGTATCTATCGCTGGGTCAAATTCTTCCGCCCAACCTTCAAACCACAACTCTGCGTTGACTAGACCGAGGTTTTCTGTTTCGTCTAGTTCTATGTTAATAGACCAACTACCTGAAGGTGATACCAAACCTGAGAGATTATTACTACCGTTGAAACTCGATGTGAAAGACAGGTAAATGTTTGAATCACCTCTGTCATATTGGTAGTCCTCTGGAGCGTTTTCATAGGCTATTTGGCCTTGAATTGTAGTGGTTGAACCGGCACCCACCACTGGCGCACCAATAGCGAGTGGGAATTCGTGTGATATCGATGAGTCGTCAGTCATGTTAATCCAACTGTCATAGAGAATGACGCTGTCTGAAATTAGTTCAAATGCAGCATGCTTGATCAACAGTAGGTAGACACCAGGATTGATAGAAACGGACAGTGTGTCGCTGAATGTGAAGTTACCTTCTGAATCTGTGGTAATCTCTCCAACCAGCAAGTCCTCACTCAACTGAGCTTGCGGGTTAAATCGTGGCACTAAATATGCCGTCAAGTCATAGTCGTTGATTGGTGTTGAATTGTCAGCAAAAGCAAATTGTCCTGAGAATTCAAATCTGTCCACTAAGTCTCTATCTAGTGTCAGTTGAGTTATGGTCTGATTGAGGATTGTTAAATTCTCAGCCGGTGGGCATGAATCGAAGGGTACCCATCCTAAATCCACCGGGCCAGAACCTGCATTGAAGGACAATTTTACCTCACCCCATGAAGTGTAATGCTGAGTTGAAACAGTGTATCCTACGCCATTCCATTCTCCACCAACATAACCGGTTACATATCTTGCAGGTAAGCCTGCTAAACGGGCCATGGTAACGAATGCGGCATTGTAATCTGTGCACTGACCAAACCCGTTAGCCAGAACATATGAGGTCACATCCTGCCCAGTGAGTCTTGAGGTTGGAGTGTGATACAGATTAAATTCTTGTGAATCGTTACCAAGTCTGAGGAAATCACTGATTGACTGGGCAACGGTATAGCCATCAGATGACGAAGCATCTTGGATAATTGTGTTCACTGTTTCCGTCACTTGAAACTCAGATGCCTGCTGATCGCTGAAGTAGTTAGGAACTTCAAGTTGGTAATCATAACCTTGGGTAGCTACGGTGTTAGGTGCTAAGGTTGTCCAATCAAAGAAATACTCTTCCTGTCGCAGATTTAGCCTACTAATCTCACCAAAATCTATGTTTACGTTGTGAGTATCATTTGACCTTTGCAGTGTTGCTGAGGGGTCGGACCAGAAGGTTATATTGCGGTAATACGATGAGACTGGGACATTGCCTAGACCGATTAATTCTTTGTAGGTAATCTCCCAATCTACAGTACCATTTGAGAGACTATTGTCAGGCAGCTGACTTAGATTATCGGCATTTGGAACTAGCGGAGAGAATGGATGTACTTCGGCTATACTGGCATATGTAGAGCCGGTGTAGAAATCGTTGGTGTTCAAGCGCCAGCGATGAACTTGACTCAAGTCAACATTTCCTGTAGTATTATTCGCCCAAAAGACAACCCCATTTTCAACAATATCATCGGTAGGGTCGAATGGATCATATGGAGAGTTAACACAAAGCGTGCCCCAAAATGCCACTGGACACTCATCGCCATCAAGCATACCTCCACCATCTGTGTCTGGGTTAGTCCAGTCAGTTCCAGTTAGATTCTCAATCGCATCTGGGATTCCGTCACCATCAAAGTCCTCGGGCAAAACATCGTCTAGTGGGTTGGACTCAGGATTGGTTCCATCTGAATATTCAGTGCGGTCATCGACACCACCACTGTCTGTGTCAAATACCGCTGGGTTTGTAACCCAAGCATCGGTGCTGCCGTTACCAATACCGATCCAAATCAAGTCACAGCCGGTAGTTTCCTCAAAATAATTATTCAGAGTATCACCATCATCATCAAGTAGATTGTTACAAGGTTCATTGGGGTCGGTAAAATCAAACACTTCGTCAAAATCACTTACGCCATCAGCGTCAGTATCGACTAAACTTGGATTGGAAAACCAACCGTAAACACCTAAGATTTCTTCCCAATCTGCTAATCCATCACCATCAGTATCTTCAAAATCATCGTCACAATGTTGTTGGGTAGTCGTGATAGTTCCAGCAGCAACAGCTTCAGTATGACAGAACGAGCCATTTCGATTTACCACTTGGGTGACTCCGGGAGAGGGACCAACTGTTACTCCAACCAATGATTGTCCAGAGGTCTGCAAATACCTAAACGGCGTGAGCGTACCTGACACATTGTACCAGCCCTCGCCACCATCAGGATTGAAGCCAGTAACATCTTGAACTGACAGTAAGGATGCTCCAGAATTCCAGCTAGTAATCGTCGTTTCGAAATCAATGTATGAATCACACGGGTCTGTGCCATGAGTTACATTCAACTCATCACCATCGCTTACACCACCATAGTCTGAATCAGCGACATCCCACAGTGTACAGGATAGATTTTCTTCCCAATTTTGAATTCCATCACCATCAGCATCACCAGAATCTTCCTTGCGTGTGGGATCAGTTTCACCAGGGTCTACCACGCCATTGCTGTTATTATCCTCCTCACCATCATCCAATTCATCATCATCGGTGTTGTTATCACGAGGGTCGCTTGCTTGGGCAGGGTTGCCATACAATCCGTTGACTTCTACACCATCAGGGATACCATCGTTGTCAGTATCAGAAGATGTTGGGTCAGTGAGCAGGATTAGGGCTTCATATGAATCGTTCAAGCCATCATTATCGCTATCAGCCCGCTGTGGATTTGTTGAGGTTATACCATCAACTTCTGCAGTATATGTCGCACATCCTCCGGGTCCAACTCCGGTCACTGGGTCACACGGCGATGTGGTTTCTGTAGGATTACCGTCTGGCCCAGGTCTGAAACACGGGACAGAGCCACACATTGTATTCCACGTCGGATTGACATATTCTAGCAGATTAGTCAATCCATCGCCGTCAGGGTCACCGTTTGGCCCGTCAAAGTTAGATGGTGAGGTGGCATTAAGTCCATTTGCTGCTTCCCAGCCATCTGGCATACCGTCACCATCTGTATCCCAGCCATTGACATCTTCGTCAATTAATCCGTCACCGTCATCGTCATCGGACAAACAATCTGCATCACCATCACCGTCAGGGTCTGCTGAATCGACTAAACCATCTTGGTCGTCATCAAAACCATTAGCACAAATATTACCCACAGGGTCTTCATCACACAGGATGGTATTTGCGTTACCGTCAGGGCCTGTATCACCACAACCTGGTCTTAGATACTGGATTGAATCCTCTTCGTTCCAGTTACTGACTGGAACAGTTCCATTCCACCAAATTCCATTATCAAGTAGGTTAGGAGTTCCTGGATTATCCCATCCAGTGGGCATTAGGTAAGTGTATTCCTGAAGGTTTGACATACCGTCGCCGTCAGGGTCACCAACTGCGCCATCATCGTTGGCACTAGATAGTGGGTCTAGACCGTATTTCCATTCCCAACCATCAGGCAAACCATCATTATCAGTGTCCGGATCGTTTGGGAAAGAGTTGATGAGATACTCTAAACCGTAGGTTAGGCCATCACCATCTTGGTCAGTTGTGGTTGCACTAGCGTCGATGGCAAAGAAGTTAATCGAGGCGATGGTTGATAGTAGCATTAGAGCAATCAATGATAATGATTTAACCACATTTTTATGTTCTAAAACCTGCAAATTTGCCGTCGGCCGGTTTGTCATTGAACGCTTACGCATGGTATCAACATGCCTCGCCTGTATTTATGATTGATAAGGCAAATGGTACGTTGTTCATACAATATGTCGAACAATGAGGCGAATCTTGGTTCAGATTTGGTCCAGTTCTTCCAGCAGTTCAATATCATCATCTTCGACCACCGGTGCAGGAACATCGAGCTCAACTTCGTCTGCATCATCGATTAATTCTTCATAATCTTCTTCTGCTTCTTGTACGACACCTGCACTTGCTGAATCATATCTCCCTCTTCGATATACTGCTAGGATAAAGAGCATAACTAAACCGGCTCCAAGAACAAGTGTTTGAGGTTCAGGATCATACAACTCATTGACAAAACAATTTAGCCCAGTGCACTCAGTTTTGAAATTAAACACAGAGAGTTGGGTGAATGTTGAATTATATGGCACTTCGTCATCCATTGGCGTCACTCTAAGAATGAATTCAATGTCATTACCATCTTTCAGATTATCCGGTGCAGTCAACTCAACGAAGAAATCTTTACTGGTATATGCCGGCATAGTAAGTAGCAAGAATCCGCCACCAACTTGTGAGGATGAAGCTGCTATTTCACCAGACCAGCCGGTTGGTTCTTCAAGTTCAATCACAACGTCAAGTGGGATGTTGTTATCATTGGAAATCCTAAATTCGATACTCTTTGTCTCCTGTGAGGAGAATCGAGTATATTCACTCTTTTGAGTGATTGGAAGCCTACCTGGCTGAACGTCTTCTTCTACCTTGACAACTATGGGCAAGTCAAAGTATCGTGCTTCACTTGAATCTACGCCCTCCTCAGAGACCCTGAGGTATATGGTTTGATTTCCAGCCTCTACGTTCTCCGGCAGGGTAATTCCGAGGTTGATATCTTCGTAAGTTTCAGACGCTAGATTTACCACAATGATGTCATTACCTTGGCTATCGGTGATAGTGTAATCCCATGAACTATAACCCTGTTCAGCATCAATATTTCTACTTAGATCCTTTGGATTGACAATACGCCAAGTGGTTTCCCCGGCAATATCGCTGGTATCTGAAATTCTGATAGTGTAACTTAGTGATTCGCCCGGATCAATTGGACCAACTGTTCCCAGCACACCGCCATCGCTATCAGATATAGTCTCGGCAAGGATTCCAAATGTTCGGTGAACAGTGAAACTACTATCGGTTTGTAATTCTGAATCTCCAGAGCTAGTTATCTGTAGAGAAACCAGACCGATATCTTGCGCTTCACGGTCAGTAGGTGGATAGACCTCCATTCGAATAGTGAGTATATCATGAGAGCCGATATCAGGAGTTACGGAATTTATACCCTCCTCTGTAAGTTCCATTCCGGTATCATTGTCCCAGAATTTGTATTGCCATGAGGTTGGCATCTCGTTCACTCTAATGAAGAAGGAATCTGTATCGAAACCTGAGTTGAATATGTCGATGTAAAAGTCGCCAACTTCGTCTGAATCGATGTAATGTGACAATGTTTCATCATAGAATTCCGGCCGGGTAGAATCAGAAATTTGTATTTGGTGCTCTTCATCCTCGTAAATTGAAACACGAGGTGGCGCATAAACTCCAACCTCTTCGATGTTGAGGACGATTTCAACTACCGCAACCTCGGTTGTAGTTCCATCAATGTCCGCAAAAGCTCTTGCTTCAACTTCTAATTTGTCAGGCGTGTTGGAAAGGTCTCCTTCTGGAACATCGATTTGTAGGATTGGACGGGCTGATGTGCCTCCACCTTGAAGCGAGTATCCTTGTGGCTTATCCCAGATGGGGTCAGACCATGAGGATGGTAGTGACCTAGCTAAATCGAAAACGACTTCTAAATCTGATGATGAAGAGCCGGTGTGCTCAACCAAAAATTCCACGCTCGAGGTTTGGCCGGGCGCAATCAACACAGTATCTGGCTGATTGGATGGTAGCGATAGGAATATTCCATGCTCCATGAACTCCAAACCTTGGTGCTCAAACAGCACTGTGTGACCTTGAATGTCCTGTATTTCCAAGACAACATCATACTCGCCTGGCTCGATTCCTTGATCGAAGACATAAGTGAAATTACCAACTAATCCATTGTTATCAAGGATTAAATCATCATCTTCAAATTCCTCGTTGAATATTGTCGTTGCACCTTCATTTGAACTCATTACTAAATTGACACTTTCAATATCATCCCTGCCAAATGCATCTTTGACTTGCAGAGTAAACTGCATTTCTCTAAACTCTTGACGATGGTTTGGATACCACTCTAGAACCTCATTGTCGGTCCAACCGGAACCTGGCATGTGCACCTTCACCGCAGAATTGGCCAAAGCATTAGCCTTGACTTCTAATTTTGAGAAACTGTTAGTTGAATCGATATCGCCAAACTGAACCTCTACATCACAATTGGCATCACCGCCAGTGATACCGCCGCCACCTTGACAGCCGTCGATTGTTGCATCAATCTCTAGACCGAGTTTTTTGCCATTTTCGACAAGGAAGCCAGACTCCTGTATCTCAAAGTTGATTACATTGACAGCATATGTGCAAGAGCCGCCACCGATCCCGCCAAAGCCACCACCTTCAGTGCAGGGATCGTCCAATTCTAGGACAACCTGCTCTACTGTGGTGCTACCTGACAATAACCTGAATGTAACATCGGTTGTCGCTCCATCATTACCGGTGAACTTGAGGTAAATACTCAATTCAATGTAATTGTTAGCACCTTCACCGTAAAACCTGATATCACTAATCATTTCATTGGTGTAGAATTCTACCGTTGATAATACGCTGAGTTCCTCAGAAGAACCGTCTGGCTCAGCAGTAGAAATAGAACCGTCGCCACCAGATTGTGAGGTGGATGAGTCAATAAACAAATCATATGACTCATTTGATGAACTAGATGAGAATATGTTTGCATCTGACAAAACAGCATGCTGTGCTGGGCCGCCAGAACTGATGAGCGGTGCTAATGAAGTTAGGATTAACAGAACAATTGCCGATGAAATCAGGCGGCCGCCAGCGTCGTCATCTTTGCGCTTCATAGTGTTCACACTGTCGGCTGGTAATCGGACGGTTAAACGGTTTTGGGTTGTTGTTTCAAAATATTCAATATTTAGATACAACAAAAACTCACGTAAGATGCGCATTATTTTGGGAAAATCCCACAGCCAATGTTGAGCAAAAAGGAGAATACCCTTTGCTTATTCGGCATCGTAAGCCATAACCTGCTCTCCATGGGATATGGATGGCGGTCCGGCCAAATATGGTCCCATGCTACTCATTATTTCATTGAACTTAGTTTGGGATGCTTCGAGAAGTTCTTGGCTCTCGTAAACCGCAATACCCATCAATTCATTTTCACTAATTCTAACCAGTCTGCTACTAATCAAGCCACCTATTTCACTAAATTTGCTTCTAATAGACTCCATAGTTTCCTTTGCTTGATCATATGTTCCGGGCTGCAGTGTTGCACGTGTTAATCTGTAATACATGCATCCCCCTAGGTTAGGTATCTTATCAATTATTTGCTATCTATGAGCGTTGAGTTTCTACTGTAAAATTAGTGATAACAAGTAAATTATGCAGGGGGTGGGATACGAACCCACGAACCCATACGGGACCGGATCTTAAGCCCGGCGCCTTTGACCACCTCAGCCACCCCTGCAAGCA
>DAWS01000081.1:8332-19140 GCA_002506025.1 Euryarchaeota archaeon UBA111
ACATTGATGATTTGTCCGGATATGTGGTCCGACTCGAGCAGGAATTTTGCTGCACTAGCAATGTCTTTTGGCTCGCCTGAGCGACCCATTGGCACCTTCTCGAGAACCGAAGCGAAATGCTCAATTTCCCAGGCTGCGGAAATTATTGCGCCCGGAGCAATACAGTTTACCCTGACGTGAGGCTGCAGATCTCCTGCCAGATTAATCATCATTTGTCGTAGCGCATTCTTACTTGCAGTGTAGTGAGTCAGGTCTTTCCATGCTCGGCCTTGTGAAGTATCTACTAAACCAATCACTGAGCCAGATTTAGCCTTAAGTTGTTCATACAATCCCTTCGTGAGTAGAAAAGGAACTTCAACATGGATGGTGAAATTTTTCTTGAACTCCTCAAAAGTCAATTCGTCAAAACTGATTGGTTGATACACAGATGCGTTATGAATTAAACCAAATAATCCACCGTATTCAACTACCTTCGGGTGATTCGTAATAGTATCAATAAGATTGGGGATATCGTCATTGAGCAAATCAACTTGCACGATGTCACCACCGACATCACCATCGTTTGAGTTACTATATTCGTCGATTATCGCCTGTGCATCGGCCATAGAATTTCGCACGTGAATCAGCACAAAATAACCTGCATCCATCAGCAGTTTAGAGATTGCTGCACCGATTCTGCGGCCACCGCCAGTAATGAACACCACGGGTTTTGCCATGTGTGTCTGTCCACATTCTCAGTCAATAAATGTCGTATCAAATCTAGTGAAATTTTTACAGTATATTACTACACCTTTTAGACTAGTATTCACTGGAAAGGTGTGCGGGGCTTTAAAATGACGATTAGACATCTTCCGATGGCTGATAACAAACCCGCTAATAAACCAAAACGCAGATTGCCTAGTTGGTTTAGGACTAGATTACCAACTGGAGAGCAACAGCGCTTGTTCAACGACACTAAAGCATCAGTAAAAGACAACAAACTACACACCGTTTGTGAGGAGGCAAGATGCCCAAATATCCATGATTGTTGGTCCAGTGGTGATGCTACCTTCATGATTGCTGGGCAAGAGTGCACGAGAGCATGCAAATTTTGCGCAGTTGGCACAATTCGTCGGCCTCCGCCCCTCGATATCGAGGAACCAATGCATCTTGCCGATGCAGTCGAATCAATGAATTTGAAGCACGTCGTTATTACCGTAGTCAACCGTGACGACCTACCAGACAGTGGAGCTGCACACTACAAGGCCTGCATCGATGAAGTTCATCAGCGCTCGCCCGAGTTAACCTTAGAACTGCTCTGCTCAGATTTAGCCGGAGATTTATCGGCATTGGAACTCCTTCTAGAGGAGAGTCCATTGAGAGTGTTTGCTCACAATGTTGAATGCGTGCCTTCTCTCGATCGAAGAGTAAGAGACCCCCGAGCATCGTTCGAACAATCAATTAAGATTCTCAAGCATGCTAAGTTGGTCAGACCGGACATCATTACCAAAACCTCACTTATGGTTGGTGTTGGTGAGACCGATGAACAGATTAGTGAAGCGCTAGCGCTAATTCGCGCGGCAAATGTAGACTTAGTAACTATTGGACAATACCTTGCTCCCTCAGAAAAGCACCTAAAAATCGACAGATATCCTGACCCAGACATGTATGATGTGTGGGCGGAGGAAGCAATTGAACTCGGGTTCTCTGGTGTCGCCTGTGGTCCACTGGTAAGATCGTCATACAAAGCCGGTCTATTGTATCGAAAGACCTACGACCCAAATAATCAGGAGACCTTACCTGGTGCTTATGTAAGAGTTCAAGAAAGAATACCAGAACACCAACTAATCAACAATATCACTCAAACAGAGGTGATGTCATGACAGAAAGAAAAACTGTGGTAACCTCACCATATGTTATCGGTACAGCACCATTCAGACCGGGAGACGAGGCTGACTTCGGTGGTAAATTTACCGAACAACCAAATGATTTGAACCGTCCAGATCCGACAAAGTGTAGTGCAGATGACACTATCAAACACGCCTCCGGTCTAGTCAGAGTCCTCAATGATAACGGCGAAGCAGAAGGCGAGTGGATTCCCGACATATCAGTCGAGCAGTTGATTACTGGTCTAGAATATATGATGAGGCTGAGAATTTTTGATGACCGAATGATGAAGATGCAGCGAACAGGAAAATTATCGTTTTACATGCGCTCTTTCGGCGAAGAGGCCGTTGCTATTGCTCAGACCATGGCACTTCAGGATAATGATTGGATATTCCCTTCATACCGACAACCCGGCGCCCAATTTGTGCGTGGACGTGACATGGTCAGCATGATCTGTCACTGTATTGGCAACACCGAAGACAATGTCAGAGGTCGACAAATGCCAGTTCACTACACTTGGAAAGAAGGTCGATTCATCTCAATATCATCCCCAGTTGGCACACAATTTTCACAAGCAGTTGGAGTTGCCATGGCTAGTGCCTACAAAGGTCTAGATGAAGCGTGTATTACTTGGCTCGGTGACGGCACATCAGCTCAGGGTGATTATCACTACGCACTCAACTTTGCTTCAACATTTAAGCCGCCCGTAATATTGAATGTTGTCAACAACCAATGGGCCATATCAACTCACCAGAATTTGGCCACTGGCGGTCGGACATTCGCAGAGCGCGGATTAGCATATGACATTCCGTCGATTAGAGTAGATGGTAATGACTTCCTAGCACTATACAGTGTCACAAGTTGGGCTAGAGAACGCATTACTGCTGGGCTCGGGCCAACTCATATTGAGGTCTACACATATCGTGCGGGTGCTCACTCATCGTCTGATGACCCCTCTGCATACCGTCCTGATGATGAGTTCAAATGCTGGCCAGGTGGCGATCCCGTAGAACGGTTGAAGGATTATCTCATCAAGTCAGGTAATTGGGATGACAAGCGACATGTAAAACTCGAACAGAAAATCGATGACGAGGTAATGGCTGCATACAAGGAAGCTTGCGAATTTGGTGATTTGGCCAGTGGACCATACCCGCCGGCATCAACAATATTTACTGAAGTATACGAAACTGTCCCGTGGCACGTGCAAGAACAGCGCGAGGAGTTAGGCAAATAGGTGATATCATGGCAAAAATGAATATGATTGCTGCCCTAAACTCCGCTCTTGAGCACCAATTATTGCGTGATGAGAATGTCGTAATATTTGGTGAAGACGTTGGTTACTTCGGTGGAGTTTTCCGTGTTACTGCCGGATTACAAACTAAATTTGGCGCACACCGAGTGTTTGATTCCCCGCTTGCTGAGGGTGGAATAGCAGCAATTGCAATGGGTATGGGTCTCAACGGTTTAAGGCCGGTTGCAGAAATTCAGTTCGCTGACTACATTTTCCCTGCATATGACCAAATTGTCAACGAAATCGCAAAATTACGGCATAGATCGGGTGGAGAGTTCTCAACGCCTGTTACCTTTAGAACTCCCGCTGGCGGAGGTATCAAAGGCGGTCACCACCATTCACAATCTCCGGAAGCGCAGTTCACTCATACCCCTGGGTTGAAAGTCGTATATTGTTCAAACCCATACAATGCTAAGGGTCTATTGACCTCGGCGATTGAATCAAATGACCCTGTTATCTTCTTTGAGCCTAAACGGTGTTATCGAGGGCCATTCTACGGCGACCCACATAAAGTTCCAACCTGGAATAGTCACCCAGATGGTGAAGTTCCTGAGGAATACTACTCAATCCCGCTAGAGGAAGCCAGACTAGTTATGGAAGGTAACTCTTGTACAGTTATCTCATGGGGTGCTATGGTTCACGTTGCCGAGCAAGCCATCAAAGATTCAGGAATTGACTGTGATTTAATCGACTTGCAGACTCTAGTCCCATGGGACAGAGATGCAGTAGTAAACTCAATCAAGAAAACTGGTAGATGTGTAATTGTCCATGAAGCTCCCAAGACTAGTGGGTTTGGGGCAGAAATGAGCGCATCAATACAAGAGCGATGCTTCTATCATCTTGAGGCTCCAATTATTCGAGTTACAGGCTGGGACACACCTTTCCCCCACACCACTGAATGGGATTACCTACCTAGCCCACAGAGAATTGCCGATGCAATAAAGAAAACACAAGAGGAATGAAAATGGGAATATATGCGTTTAAACTACCTGATATTGGAGAAGGAGTCGTTGAAGGAGAAGTTGTAGAATGGATGGTATCACTTGGTGATACGGTCAAGGAAGACGATCCCATTTTGTCGGTAATGACAGATAAAGCGACCGTAGAGATTCCATCGCCTGTCGATGGTAAAGTCTCAAAGATAATCGGCGAGCCCGGTGACATTCTACCAGTTGGTGGAGTATGTATTGAATTTGAGGTTGCAGGAGACGGCAATGCCTCAACAACTACTGAAGATGCAAAATCCACCGAAGAGGCGGTAACACCAGTTGTGGAAGAAAAACCAGCGCCAGCAGAGAGCAAACCGGAATCAGCGCCAGAAGCCACACCTGAGCCCGCAGCGCCAGCAGCACCTGTTGCTAGAGCAGCAGGAACCAAAGCGTTAGCTAGCCCTGCGGTCAGACAAAGAGCCCGAGAGGCGAATGTTGACTTACAACTGGTGGCAGGTTCAGGACCGGGTGGTAGAATCAGTCATGCGGACTTAGATCGCCACATAGCTGGTGGTGCCGCAGGAGCAACTTCATTCACTCCACTAGGCGCCAGTTCCAAATCAAAACTAACTGGAACCGAGGAAATCAAAGTTATTGGCCTGAGGAGAAAAATTGCTGACAGTATGATGGCATCATACAGTTCTATTGCTCACTTTTCATATTTTGAGGAAGTAGATATCACTGCGTTAGAAGAACTTCGCCAACACTTGAATGCTACCAGACCAGAAGGTGCACCCAAACTTACTTACCTGCCATTCATTATGCAGGCACTGGTAAAAGCATTGGGCGAAAGTCCTGAATGCAATGCTTTGTTTGATGATGAAGCAAATATTGTAACTCGGCATCAGGCAATACACCTAGGAATCGCAACTCAAACCGACCGTGGGCTCTATGTCCCTGTAGTCAAGCATGTTGAAGCAATGGACATTTGGCAATCTGCTGTCGAAATGGTAAGGGTTACTTCTGCCACCAGAGAAGGAAAGGCAAGCGCTGAGGAATTAAGCGGCTCAACCTTCACTATCACCAGCCTAGGCAGGCTTGGTGGTCTTGGCGCAACCCCAATTATCAATAAGCCAGAAGTTGGCATTTTAGGAGTTCATAATGCTAAAGAGCGAGCAGTAGTAAGAAACGGTCAAATTGTCGTTAGGCGAATGATGAACTTATCATCTTCTTGGGACCATCGTGTAGTTGATGGCCATGATGGCGCAACGTTAGTCCAAAAGGTCAAAACATTACTGGAAAACCCAGCAACAATTTTCATGTGAGGAGTCAAAATGCAGACAAAAAAATGTCAAGTTTTGGTCATCGGTGCTGGACCAGGAGGTTATGTTGCTGCAATTAGAGCTGGACAACTAGGGCTGTCGACAATTATTGTTGAAGGCGAAAGAGCAGGTGGAACTTGCCTAATTAGAGGCTGTATACCAAGCAAGGCGCTAATTCATGCTGCGCATCGATTCCACGATCTCGCAAAACACGCAGCTAAGGATGGCCACATGGGAATATCAATACCCGGCCCGGCAGAATTGAGCATGGCTGGAATGGTCGGCTGGAAAGATGACATTGTTGACAAGTTGAACAAAGGAGTTGAACACCTCCTCAAGAACGCCGGTGTTGAATTAGTCAATGGCTGGGCAGAATTCCAAGATGCTAAGACTGTCAAAGTTGGCAGTGGCAAAGATGCAATAATCATTGAAGGGGAAAATGTAATCCTAGCCAACGGTTCAATACCAGTAGAACTACCTTTCATGAAGTTTGATGACAATGTGATCTCATCTAGAGAAGCCTTGAGTCTTAATGAATTACCTGACCATGTCGTCGTAGTTGGTGGAGGATACATTGGACTTGAATTAGGTATAACCTACAAGATGCTCGGTTCTGAGGTGACTATCGTTGAGGCAATGGATTCAATCCTACCGATTTTCGACAAAGAACTTCGTCGCCCGTTGGAACTATTCGTTAAGAAAAATAAAATCAAAGTCCATACTGGTGTTTTTGCCAAAGGCTGCGAGGCAACCAAAGACGGCAGAACAAAACTGTTCTATGTCGATAAAACCGCCAAGGAGGATGTTAAGCCCAGTGAAATAATCACCGACAAAGTATTGGTTACCGTTGGTAGAAAACCGAACAGTCAGGCATTGGAACCAACCGGCGTTGCCTTGGATGAACGAGGTTTTGTCAAAGTAAACAATAGATGTGAGACCAATATGCGCGGTGTTTATGCTATTGGAGACGTTTGTGATGCAGGCGAAATGCTAGCTCATGTTGCATCGTTCCAAGGTGAGATGGTAGCAGAGATAATTGCCGGTAAAAAGCGAGCCTACGACCCAGTAGCAGTCCCCGCAATCGTCTTTACCGAACCAGAAATTGTCAGCGTTGGTCTTTCCCCAGATGAAGCAAAAGCGGCGGGTCATCCAGTTATCATAGGTAAATTCCCTCTTGCCGCAAACGGCAGGTCACTTACGCAGGAAGCAGAAAAAACCGGCGGTTTTGTTCGTGTTGTTGCACGTGAGGATGATCATCGAATTCTCGGTATCCAAGGAGTCGGCACCCACATCAGTGAATTAGTTGGAGAATGGACACTGGCGTTGGAGATGGGGGCATTGTTAGAAGATGTTGCTGCAACTATTCACGCTCATCCAACTATGACTGAGATGACACATGAAGCAGTTCTCGCCACTCTAGGTCACGCTATTCATACTGCATAATCGGGTTACTTTGTCGGCCATAAGTATAAAGTCAGTTCAATCATGGTCAACCTATGTCTTACGACGAGATGACACTTATTGATTTGAAGACTTTATGCAAAGATAGGGGACTAAAAGTTTCAGGCAATAAGCAAGAAGTAATTATCCGACTGATGGAATTTGATGAATCATCGCAGGATAATCAACCAACTACTTTCGGCACCCAAGTTGCCAATATGCCCGGTTCTATGCCGGTTACTCCACAGGTTGTCTATGGTAAAATGTCTTCACAGGGCATAGTTATTAGTCGTGATACAGGAACAACTTCAACCGTTGGTAATGTGATTATACTGTATGGTGTGTTCAGAATGTTCTGGGCACTAGGTTTTGCAGCATTTGGCGATGGTAGTTTGGGCTGGCTGTTAGCCCCGGTTGCATTTATTGTTGCATCAATGTTCATCTACAGTGGCATATTACTGGTCCAAAATTATCGTAATGGTGTCTATACTACGATCGCTACATTCATACTCTCGGGTAGTCTGAGTATCATCTTTAGTGGCCAAAACCTCAATCCTGTCTCTATTTCTCTGTCTGACGGTGGAATGATGATTCCATTTTCGATGATGTGCACCTTATTGGGCATTGGCGTCGCTGCTATACCACTGCTATTTACTGACGATGAAATGAAAGAGGGTTGGCCACCTGCCATCGAACGATTACTGAATAGAGGAGATGACAAGACGCAGATAGAGTGTCAACATTGTGGCCATGCGTTACTAGTTCCAGTGGGGTATTCTGGAAGAATCTCTTGTCCAAAGTGCCAAAAGCAATCTACGGTTTAATCACGAACCACAACTTAGACAATCGTCTGGACTGTCAAGGCTGCATGCTATTGCTTCCATATTGGTAATCTCGGCCCTGTCGGCAAGACCTGATACTGTTTGATCCTGTGCTTTCTTTTGCTCAACAGTGAATTGTATTGCGTCTGCAGCAGCCTTGGTCCTCAAGTAATACATACCAGTTTTGAGGCCTTTTCTCCAACCATAGAAGTGCATTGAAGTTACTTTGGCTGCATTGGCATCAATCATGTGAATGTTCATTGATTGACTCTGATCGATGTAAGCACCTCTATCAGCTGCCATGTCTATGACATTCTTCTGTTTGATTTCCCAAGTAGTCTTGTAAAGTTCTTTTATGTGGTCAGGAATTCCAGGAATGGCTTGAATTGATCCTTTGTGCCTTAGAATCTCATCTTTCATTTCTAGTGACCATAAGTCAAGTTTGATTAAATCATTAATCAGGTGTTTATTGGTTACTACAAACTCACCTGAAAGCGTCCTTCTAACATAGAGGTTTGATGTGAATGCCTCGAAGCATTCGTTGTTTCCAAGAATCTGTGATGTGCTAGCAGTCGGCATTGGGGCGAGTAGCAGGGAGTTTCTCATCCCGTGTTTGACGATCTCAGTTTTCAGTGAGTCCCAATCCCAGCGGCCACTGTGTTCGTTCATATTCCACAGATCAAATTGCAGCAGTCCTTGGCTTGCTGGAGAGCCCTCGAAGGTTGAATATGGACCATTAACAATTGCAGCATCTTTTGATGCAGTGCATGATGCAAAGTATATGGTTTCGAAAATCTCTTTGTTCAGTGCTTTGGCGCTGTCTGACTCAAAATACATCCCTAACATAGCGAATGTATCTGCTAGTCCTTGAACACCTAGACCTATTGGACGGTGTCGCATATTGGAGTTTCTTGCTTCTTCAACTGGGTAGTAGTTAACATCGATAACTCTGTTGAGATTGCCTGTAACGTGATAGGTTACATCATATAGCTTCTGGAAGTCAAATTCTTTTGTCTCCAAGTTAACAAATCTGGGCAGAGCAATGGAGGCTAAATTGCAAACTGCGACTTCATCTTTTGAAGTATATTCCATTATTTCAGTACATAGATTAGAGGAACGAATTGTGCCTAAGTTCTTCTGGTTAGACTTCATGTTTGCTGAGTCTTTGTATAGCATATACGGCGTTCCAGTTTCAATCTGAGCTTCTACTACCTTATCCCAGACTGTCCTTGCTGGAACAGTTTCTCTTGCTAGGCCTTGGGCCTCATAAGATTCGTATAATTGTTTGAATTCCTCACCATAAGCATCTTGCAAACCTGGACATTCGTTTGGACAAAAGAACGACCAGTCGGCATTTTGCTCAACTCTCTCCATGAATAAGTCCGGTGTCCATAGTGCATAGAAAAGGTCTCTAGCACGTAGTTCTTCTTTACCATGATTCTTTCGCAGGTCGAGGAACTGTATGATATCTGGATGCCAAGGTTCGAGATATATTGCAATAGATCCCTTTCTCTTGCCACCGCCTTGATCTACATATCTAGCAGTGTCGTTGAATACTCGCAGCATTGGCACAATACCGTTACTTTCACCATTAGTGCCTTTGATGTATGATCCTTTGGAGCGAATGTGGTGTATTGAAAGTCCGATTCCGCCGGCGGATTTTGATATTAGAGCACATTGTTTGAGTGTATCATATATTCCAACGAGGGAATCATCTTGCATGGTCAACAAAAAGCAGGATGACATTTGCGGTGTTGGTGTACCTGAATTAAACAGAGTTGGAGTAGCATGGGTAAAGTAACCTTGACTCATCAAATCGTAGGTTTCGAGCGCCTTATCGATATCACCATGATGGATTCCAACTGCGACTCTCATTAGCATGTGTTGAGGTCTTTCAGCGACTTCACCATTCAGTTTCAACAGGTATGAACGCTCCAAGGTTTTGAAACCAAAGTAGTCGTAACTGAAGTCTCTATTGTAGTCAATGTAGGAATCCAATTTTTCTTTGTTGGCCATTATGATATCGTATACCTCTTGCGAAATCAGTGGTGCATGCTCACCTGACTCTGGATCAATAAAATCTCTCAAATCAGTGATTACCTCTGAGAAGCAATCTTTGGTGGAGCGATGTAAATCATCGACACAGATTCGAGCGGCAAGCTTACTGTAATCTGGGTGGTGTGAAGCTAATGATGCTGCGGTTTCGGCAGCGAGTTGGTCTAGTTCTCTGGTAGTTACACCATCATATAGTCCCTCGATAGTTAGCTTTGTGAGATTTGCTGCGTCGACCCAGTTGGTATCAAGGCCGTCAGTTAAACTTGACAATTTTTCATGTATTGCATCGAATCTTACGTCTTCCCTTTCACCCTTTCTGTTTACTACTTGCATTGTCATTTCTCGGCCTCCGGAGTCGCATTGTAAAATTTCGCAATATCATAAGTTCACACAGTACGGTTCAAAAGTCTTCGTCTACGGAGAAGCGTTGTTGGACGCTTCCTAGAGTTGCTCCATCTTTAACACCAGACTTCTGATATTCACCAACACGCTTTTCGAAGAAGTTAGTCTTGCCTTGCATCGAGATCATTTCCATCCATGGGAATGGATTGGCGACATTGTATAATTTGGATGCACCCAAGGACACTAGTAGCCTATCTGCGACAAATTGAATGTACTGCTTCATCAAACCAGCATTCATCCCGATTAGTTCAACTGGCAAAGCAGTGGTAACGAATTCAATCTCAATCTCTACTGCCTCAGCAATTATTCGATGAATTACATTTTCTCCAGCACCTCTGATTAGTTTGCTGTGTAGTAAACAAGCAAAGTCGCAGTGGAGACCCTCGTCCCGGGATATTAACTCGTTGGAGAATGTTAGACCTGGCATCAAGCCGCGCTTCTTGAGCCAGAATATAGCACAGAATGAACCTGAGAAGAATATTCCCTCAACTGCTGCAAAGGCTACAAGTCTTTGAGCAAATGAACCCTTCTTCCTCGATAACCACTTAAGTGCCCAAGCACCTTTTTTGCGAACTGAAGGAACAGTCTCTAGTGCGTTGAATAGATGGTTCTTTTCATCAGTATCAGTAATGTATGTATCAATTAGCAAGGAGTATGTTTCAGCGTGAATGTTTTCCATCAT
>DAWS01000081.1:19482-37430 GCA_002506025.1 Euryarchaeota archaeon UBA111
ATCTGGAAACCATAGAAGCACCTTGCCTCAGCCCACTGAACTTCATCAGCGAAGTTAGTTACTAGGTTTTCATTGACGATACCATCGCTTGCTGCGAAGAATGCCAAAACATGTTTTAGGAAATGTTGCTCGTTGTCGTTTAGACTTTTCCAGTCTTTAGCATCCTCAGCGAGATCTATCTCTTCAGCCGTCCAAAATGATGCAGCATGTAGCTTATACATCTCCCATATGTCTGAATGCTCTATTGGGAACAAAACAAACCTTTCCGGAGCTTCTTGCAGCATTGGCTCAATGTGTTCGTGTGATAGGTCTATTTCTACTTCTTCGTTTTTCTTAATATTGTGGTCAATTACCATATGCTCACCTCCGGATTCTCAAATCGCGCTGGATTTTGTTCTCCGCCAAAGAGGTGTATAATATTACCTCCGAACTTTCCTGTGGAAACCAAGGTTTTACCATTCCCAACATGGTGTGGAAAATTTTTGCAAACTGTGCGACATTGTCTCAAAATTCGCAGCATAGCGGGTCACCTTTGCAAAACGAAATTCCGTCTCTTTTATTCCTTTGTTTCCACTGAACTAAGTAAGTAGCATTCTACTTAGTAAGCGTCAATAACCGAGTATCAATGGAAAGCATGTGAGAACTAAATTAATTGTTGAATTCGCCAGACTCGATCCAGAAGCATTGATGCCAACTCAAGGCTCACCTCAGGCTGCAGGCTGGGACTTATACGCATTGGATGAGATTGTCATCAAACGGAATATCAGTTCGCTGATAAGAACAGGATTAGCAGTTGCGATTCCCGAAGGATGGGAGGGTCAGTTGAGGTGCCGCTCATCTTTGGGCAAAAAGGGCATGATTATGCCCAATGGAATAGGGACCATTGACTCTGACTATCGTGGAGAATTGATGGTTTTGGCGACATGGATAGGCCAAGGAGAAGAATTTGTTGTAAACAAGGGAGAACGTATAGCTCAACTACTCTTCTCACCAGTCCCTTTGGTAGAGTTTAGAGAAAAGACCTACGATGAACTATCTTCAACCGAGCGCGGTAGTGGTGGTTTTGGTTCATCTGGACGGTTTTAGCATTGTTTTATATACGAACTAAAACAAATATACTCTTGATATAGTATGGTTAAGGGTTTTGATATTCCAGAGTTTGATAGGTTCGTTATTTTTGTTGCAGTATTAATTCTACTATACATAGTAAAACCAAGCAAAACTCGTTCAATTAGAACTAGTGATGATAGTCAACTACTATCAAGACCACCAAGTAGCGCTGGGGTATTCATTGCAAAATCGATTGTTATATCTATTGTGATTATTGCCTCCAGTGTTTTAATCCAATATTCTGAGGCAATTATTGACTATGAAAATGACCAATGTGAAGAAACCAAGCACCGCAGTAAACAACATTGTGATTACCGCAGTTACACGTCCAACGAATTAAGTAATCAAGTGGCAGGTTTCCTGCTAAACGAAGAGGTTGAAACTGGCTTCGATATTGGTCAACACTTGAGCCACGGACACGGCACTGATGGACCATGGTTTTGGCTATACTACACATTTGGCGGCCTAGTAATGATAACTGGATTTAGGCTTGCACAGCGCAGGAGGAAACTTCACTTACACATGCTAAAATCCATCGAAGAGAAATTACGGCCAATCATACGCCAATTGGCTAATGACCCCCGTGGGGTAGTTGAAGGTAGAATCCAGATGCCGCCAACCGTGCAGCCATCCACACCAACATCCCGAGAACGTAGACGCTCAGTGCTGATATTATTCTTCTGTGGGCTAATTTCAATCGTTACGCTGATGAGTTTCTTCGACTTTTTTTACGCCATGGAATCCGGATTAAATATGAATCCAAGGCATAACACAGAAGCAGTCCTGCTATCTGCGATGGCACTTGGCTTCAATATTTCAGGGCACACTGCAGTGAAATATTTGTCAGCAACCTATCCAGGAGAAACTGTAAGTGGTTTCGCCAGTGGCACACCCTTGCCTGAGGTAGGCCGTTCAGATAATGCTCCAAATAAGGTCACATCAGCCAAAGAAGTATTAGCCGAACTTGCTAATGAAATGCGAGCAACCAGAGTTGAGTCGGAAATGCTGCGAGTTCAGCTTAATGAAACTAGAATTCAAGTTTCTAGTTTAGAATCAGAACTAGAGCGAAAAGCTGCTGAATTAGAAGCAATCCAAGCATTAACCAACGACATGGAGAGAATTATCAAGCAAAGTGAGGACTCGTCGAGTAAGAATTTGTCTCTTATGGATTCTGTATTGGTCGGTGACCCGTTATTTAATGGCGACAAAATCGACAAACAGGTTGTTAACGATCCCAAAGCAATCGCCAAGGCTGCCATTGAAGCATACAAAGCTGGAAGAACGGATGTGAAAGCTGCAGAACTAGATTTTTGATTAAGTCTATGAAAAACCGACAACTGGCACAGCCATGACCGGGCAGAGATTCGTCGATATTCGCTTTGAGGGTGTTGTCGAATATCAAGCAGCCCTTGAGCGAATGCGAGAGCTTCAAACTCTCAGAATTGATGATAAAATTCACGACACACTATTGCTGATGGAACACCCCGAAATCGTTACGGTGGGACCGCGTGCGAGAAATGACGGCATCACAGCACCGCCTGACTACCCTACATTCCCAGTCGATAGGGGCGGAGGGCTTACTTGGCACGGACCGGGTCAGATAGTCTGTTATCCAATCTTCAAGTGGGATTTGCCAGATGAAGATTCAGTAACTGCAATCATTGCCAAGCTCGAAGACTGGGTCATTAAATCCCTAACAACACTTGCGATTCCAGCACGCAAAGACAATCGGATGCAAGGTGTATGGATTGGTGAAAACAAAATTTGTAGCATTGGATTATCTTTTCTAAGGTGGACATCAAGACATGGGCTTACAATAAATATCAACACTCCAGCTGGGCGAGTTGAGAACTTATCCGGTTGCGGATTGGGCGAGGCCACAACCACATGTTTGGCAAAACTAGGATATGAAATAAACAAACAACAACTCATTGAGCTGATGATTGACAACATGGCTGAATGTATTGGTAGAGCGAGATTATCCAGTTAATCTGGCGCATGAAAAAAAATAATTGGTATGACACTTTGCAGACAATATGAGTAGTTACTGGCCGAGATTCAGCCGTGAAGGATTGACCAATTCTGTTGCGCCCATAGACTACCTTGAATGGTATATTCCTCGACTCCAAGAAACAAGAACCCACAACTTATCGTTTAGCGGCATGCAATATGATTGGCAACTTGACAAATTACTCGGCGACAGCATAACTGAACTAGGAAAACCACACATCAACGATATTATTGACCCTAGGGCAATCATTGCCGAACGAGAAAATGTTAGCGTTGATAATGTTTTGATAACTCACGGCGCAACCCAAGGAATCAATATTGCCCTGCTTACTGCTATCGCCAAAATCAGAGATTCAGTTAACGGTGAAATAATAGTAGCAGTGGAATCGCCAACATACGCACCGATTCCGCAAACTGCGCTAATCCTTGCTGACAAAGTAATACGCATGGACAAATATCCGCCTGATAGCAAACTGGGAAATTGGCGTTTTGATCGCCAGCAATGGCAAGAGGCAATTGCCCAATCACACATCGTAATGATTACACCGATTTCTAACCCATCTGGCTGGGACCTTGATGTTGATGATAGAGACTGGATTGTGGATATAGCAAAACAAAATGATGTAATAATTATCGCGGATGAAGCGTATAACGATGCTTATCGACAAATAGACAACTACCGCTCCATTCATTCATACGGTGAAAATTGCCTTTCAATTAACTCTTTGACCAAGGTTTACTCAATGGGGCCGATAAGATTTGGATGGATTATCTCTGACATTGAAACAATATCGCTAGCTCGACGAATATTCATGACCTTCTCTGGCGTAATGGCAAGCCCAACTATGAAGATTGGCAGTGCTGCCCTGCAAAATCTCTCAGTAGTCGATGAAGCTATTGCTTACTATCGCAGAGAAAATTTACCGCTGCTCAGAGCGGTTCTCGAGCATCACGGCATTGTTTGGAATGAGCCACCTGCAGGAGTATTTGGCTGCTTTGAATTACCAAACAACTTAGATTCAGAGTATTTCGTTGACCATCATTGCAAAGCAAATGATTTGTTGGCTGTCCCGGGTTCTATGTTTAGTGATGCTTTGAAAAATTGGGTAAGAGTGGCATGGTCTATAGAACCTAGAGCATTCAAATTAGCAGTTAATGCACTCGATGAATCTCTTTCATCAGCGCTAAAATAAAAACAAGTGAATAAAAGTATCAGGTGTTGTAGGATAACCATGGGCGAGATTGTTGTTGCCATCACTGGCGCCTCCGGTGCGATTTATGGCAAGCGATTATTGGAAATCCTGCAAGACCATGGTCGAGACACTCGCCTAGTAGTTAGCCATGCAGGCGAGATTACACTGCAGCATGAATGTAATATGTCAAAAGAAGATTTAGCAGCACAGACAGGTGCTATGCTCGATGATGAAAAAAACATAGGCGGTAAATCAGCCTCTGGTTCAGCAAAAATCGATGCTGTAGTGATTTGCCCGTGCTCTGGAACCACCTTGGGTAAGATGGCCGCTGGAATTAGTGACAACCTCGTAACTCGGTCTGCTATTGTTGCGATGAAAGAGCGACGTAAACTCATACTAGTCCCTCGAGAGGCCCCTTATGCGACGGTCCACTTAGAAAATATGACCAAACTTTCGACCTATGGGTCAATAATTATCCCTGCTTCGCCCGGTTTCTACAATCACCCAAAGTCCATTGATGATTTAATTGACTTCATCATGGCCAGGATACTCGACCACCTTAACATTGAACATAATGTCGGCAAGCGATGGACTGGCGATGAAATCTGATGACCTGTAAACCGCCGAGTTATTGAACTAACACTGCTACGCATGTGTGTTTCTGATGTCAAGTCCAGATTATGACACCATGCTAGTTGCTGAACTTAGGCAGCGACTAGCATCGGCAGGTCTACCAACTAGCGGGCGAAAGGTGGAACTGATTGAAAGATTGCGACTTAACGAGCAAGAACCAACAATGATTTCTATTGAAGCAGATCTAGTTGAAGAGAATAATTCCACTAAAGCTTTCATTGCTCAGATGAAGAAACAAATAATTGGACCGCTCAATCTCGGTGGCGTAATAGCAATTGGGTTATCTCTTCTGATGATTTCATCGGTTCTTGTATTGCAACCAGCATGGCTTGGTTTTGGCAGCGATTATGATTATGAAATTATCGAATTTGATCCTAGTCAAACCAAAACCTACGCCGAAGAATTAGTTGCACTAGGTCACCCAGATTGGGAAGGTCGAATGAGTGGAACAATCGAAGAGGCAAATACCTCCCAATACATCATAGACCAATTAGTGTCAATGGGTTATGAACCTCAATCAAATGAATATCAAGTGCCTATGCACCATGTCAACTCTGAGCCAAGCTTCAGACTGTGTGTGCAAGGAGGTTTTGGGTTATCACCATGTGACGGCCCCTTAGGGCAAGCAGGCGGTTCGCAGGTGACAATTTTTCAACACAGGGTAGATTATGTGATTCAAGGGTTTTCAGGCCAATCAGAATACACCTTTGATGAAGAAATCGCCGTGACTGATCTTGGCAATGGTACTGATGAAGCACTCTGGCAATCTGCAACCGGAACTCTAGGGTATGTGAGAATGGATGGTTCTGGAGTATCCAATACTCAGATGTATACCTATGCCGCACAAAATGATCTTGCAGGTATAGTTAGCGTCAATAAAATCATCAATTGTGGCCAGATTGAGGGCAATGATTGTGTCCCCATATTCAAGGGGACTAACTATGATACTTTAGTAGCAGCAAATGGAGGCACCTTGCCAACCGAAATCCCGTTCATCGCTATGTCTCGTGATGCTGGAGATATCTTCGAAGCGCTGGTAATCAATGCTACGGAGCCAGCGTCGATTGAATTGTTTATCGATGTGACCAATGATCAAGACCGAACTATCTATGTCCCATGTGGAAAAATTGATGGTAAAACTTCTGAATTAATTATTGCTGGTGCCCATCACGACACGGTCTATCAGGGACAAGGCGCTGTCGATGATTCCTCTGGCGTGGCAACGGTATTAGAGATGGCCAGACAACTTGCCGAAATTGTCAACCAAACAGGCAAGCCGGAGCGCACCATCCAATTCTGTACTTGGGGTGGTGAAGAGGAAGGCCTGTGGGGCAGCAGGGCATATGTTGCTGACATGCAGAGTAGTTTACGAAACAACCTTCGATTGTATCTAAATTTCGACATGAATCACGTTGATGCGGATTTCCAAAATCGTGGCAACTCTCTGACCTTGTTTACCAACAATGGCAACGATTATGACCACATCAACCGAATAGTTGACCTTTACACTAATGAAAAGGCAGAGATTGCTAACAAATATCAAATTCGCACAAGTCTGCTCGACGGCGACCGCGGTGATGCGAATGAGATGCCCTGCAACTCTGACTACTGCCCATTTATCTATGAACTCGGTGGAAAAACAGGTAGAGCAGTATCATGCTATGGCGGAGGCGCATGGGAATACCACACATACCTAGATACAATGGACCGCTTCAATGAGGAATCACTTCACGTGTCGGGAACGATTTACGGCACTTACATGAGATTACTAGCTTATGATTTGAACGCCTGATTCCGTGACATTCAATAACGGATTGGATTAGGCTATGACATGGTGGCTCCGAGCGCTTGGGCGTCGCATATACTTGTTAACTCAAAATCTGAAGCCATCCAGCTAAAACAGAAAATTTCCAAACTGAAAGAATTCCAGAAAATGGCGCGCAAGAAGAGTACTTGTCCATCATCACAAAAAGGCGGCGATTTGGGATGGTTCAGGAAAGGGATGATGGTCAGAGAATTTGATGAGGCGGTGTGGAATATTCCCTTATCAACAACCTCGGAACCAATCAAATCCCAATTTGGCTATCACCTAATATGGGTCCACGAAAGGGAAGAGAGATAGATGTTTAGGGTATCTTTGAAGGATTTTACCGTTTACGGTAAACATGGCGCCTATGAGGCCGAACATTCATATCAGCAACCGTTTATCGTCAGTATAACTGTCGAACTGAATAATAACCAATTTGGTGATAATCTAAGTAAAACTGTAAATTATGCCGACCTTCAAACCGTAGCCTATGACGTGATTGCTAACTCACCTCCGATCAAACTTATGGAGACTATGATAGAACATATGTTTGAGAAGATTTCACAGAAATATGCTGTCCGAAGAATTGCTATTAAAATTGAGAAGCCGGAGGCTAAACTACCGCATAATGGTGGAGTTGCATTAGTTGAGGGTGAATGGCTGAATAAACAAGAGAATTGATACAATTGATTGTTTTAACTTAGCCATGGGCGAACCAGTGTCCAGAGTATTTGTCCCTTCGGTTACCGAGGATGATGGCGGCACTATAGGACTTGGTTGCTTCAGCACCGAAGATACCGCATGGCAGGTTCTACGAGCATTTCTGAAAAAAAGCGAGCAGATGTTGCTCAACAGTTGCAGTGTAGTCGTTTGGGATGTCGATATCGTTGGCGAAGACGCCATGACCGTATTATCAACCATGGAATGTCGTGACTGCCCAGTTTGCGGCAGACGTACTTTTTGGATAGATGTTGATAATTTTAGCGCACTGTGCCACGGTTCAGCATGTTCTGCTTGGATAGAAGAAAACACTGTTGACCCAGAGATAATCGATTGTGGATGGCCGACTATTCGTTTCTTGAAACAGAATAAATCAATTGAAGAAGCGGTTGAGTCTTTGTTTAAGTTAGGTGACAGGCTAAAAGCCGTGGGCGAGGAAAGAATGAGTGAAGCTAACGCTGAGTCTCTAATCGAGGAATGAAGCAGAGTAAACTAAACAATCTGACGCAGAATCGAACTCAGGAAAATAAATGCGAAGATTCCAAAAAAGATGAACATCCAAATCCTCATCTGCTTTTCATTGCGCGTATTCTTTTCATGCTGGTCCATACATTCCACTGACTTACAGACGCGTGGGTCAGCATTAGGTGAAATCGAAATTCCACAAATTCTACAATGTTTGTGATTTGGTAATTTCCCACTTGACATTTTGCTTGTGACCTTTGATACGTTTTCTTTAATTTTCTTTACGTCTACCAAGTAATCAACTCCTTACTACAGTTCCGTGAAACTCTTTACCATCTAGGGCAGACTCGATGAGGTCAATTTCGCGACCGTCCAAAACTGCGATATTTATCTTATGTTCTGCAGCAATCGATACGGCAATCGGATCCACTACTGCCGACTGTCCCGGGGACAATCTCTCTGTTCCTGTTATCGAGATTAGTTCATCAATAGTCATGTCAAAAAATGGCTTGGCATCGTCTGATTCTTTAGGATCTTTATTGTATATGTGACTAACATTGGTGGCAATTATGCAGTCCTTTGCCCGACAATCTCGAGCCAAGGTGACGGCAACGGCATCTGTGGTGTGACCAGGTAATGTGCCGCCCATAACAACGAAATTGTGTTGTTCAAAATATTGTGCAGCTGACTGAGTGTCGTGCGGAATTGCAGGTGCGACATTACACCCTACATCGAGTAGAATTTGTTGAATTATAGTTGCATTGAGGCGAGTTGCGGCAATTCCAACCTCGTCCAGTCGATCAAGATCGCTAGTGAAATCCTTGGCTAATTCGATGCCCTCGCGGGCGGGCAAACCGCCACCAACTACGATACCTAATTTCCTTGAATTTCCTTCAATGTGAATTGCAAGCTGACGGAGTTTACCAAACCATATTTTGCGGTTTTCTGATTCCTCGGGCCTCAACAGGCTGCCACCAAGTGCAATAACTTGAGGCAGTGTCATGGTTCTTGGTCATAGTTCTAGCACTTAGACTATACCATCATTTTCACATTTGGAACAGCATTAATCACCATTTAGCAGACCCGCAAAGCGAGGCTTCAAGTGCTATATGCAATGCCCACAGGCTAGAGGAGTCTTTATGTCAGGTGACGCAGATATCGCAACCAAGCGATTAAGGCTCAAGATTGCGCTGGAAGAGTTACGAGAAATGAAAGGTTTTGGGACTGAACTAGTTACCATTATTATTCCACCTGACCGGCAGATTTCTGACGCTCGAACAATGCTACAAAATGAGCACGGTCAGGCTGCGAACATAAAATCCAAAGGGACTAGAAAGAATGTCCAAGGTGCAATTGAATCTGCAATCTCGACCCTAAACCGATTCAAGACTCCTGGTGAGAATGGTATTGCCCTATTTGTTGGTGCAATTATCATCGGCAACAACAAAACACGCATGGTCAATGTTGTCGTCGATGACCCACCACAGCAATTACTGTCATTCAGATACCGCTGTGATTCTACTTTCGAACTCACCCAACTTGAGGATATGCTGGTGGACAAAAAGTCATACGCACTATTCGTCATTGATAGAGCAGAAGCAGCATACGGAATTGCTTCAGGCAAGAGAATCCACGTTCAGGAACATTTGGTTTCAAACATCATGGGCAAGCACCGTCAAGGTGGACAATCTGCACAGAGATTCGAGCGACTAATTGAAGAAGCCGCGCATAATTTCTTCAAACGAGCGACGGAACATGCTTGTTCATACTGGCTACCGAACCTTGAAAACATACAGGCAGTAATAATTGGTGGACCAGGTGCTACCAAGGACTTTGTCGTAAAGAACGATTATTTCCATCATGAAATTGCCAAGAAAATAGCCAAAACCACATTTGATGTTGGATACTCAAATGAAAGCGGAGTTAGAGAACTAGTAGACAACGCTGGAACCCTAATGGGAGAAATAGAATTAGATGCTGAACGTCAACTTATGAATCGGTTTTTGGAGGAATTAGTGAAAGCCCACCCTAAAGCTACATATGGAGAAATGATGATCAAGAAAGCATTGGACATGGGTGCTGTTGATACCCTGCTAATCTCTGAAGGCATGCGTAAAAATTCTGTCAACCTCAAATGTGAATCTTGTGGCCATGAGTGGAACATATCGCTGACTCGATCCCAAGAATTGCCCTCTTGTTCAAAATGCGATGCAAAAAGTGATTCGGTAACTGAATTAAGTAGCATATCGCTAATCGATGAATTAAGCGGTTTAGCAGGAAAAGGTAATTCTGAACTTTCATTTATCTCAACTGATACTGAGGAAGGTTCACAATTGATGCAAGGATTTGGCGGTCTAGCAGCAATTTTGCGATACCCTGTGATGTGATTTTATGGAAATTTTGAGACCTTATGTCGAACAGGTTTTGCATCCTGCACTGGTGAGTTTAGGCATTGCTGAAAGCAATTGGAAATCTATGATTGCGCCCTCTAGAGAGAGATTTATGGGCGATTTATCACTACCTTGCTTCGCTTTCGCTAAACAATTGGGTATGGCCCCAAATCTTATCGCAGAAAAATTGCAATCGATGATTGAACCTACCGAGGTCATCGATGAAATCAATTCAACATCGGGTTATCTTAATTTCAAAGTATCACCAATCTGGCTCGCCAGTTATGTCGCCTCCGGACAAATCAGAGTTGGCGATGCAACTGGCGAATACCCGTCTGGAGACAGAGCGGTGTTAATTGAACACACATCTGCCAATCCAAATGGTCCATTTCATGTCGGCAGGGCTAGAAATGCCATTCTAGGCGACACGTTAGTACGATTACACAGATTGCACGGGAATGATGTGCGAGCTGAATATTATGTTGACGATATGGGCAAGCAAGTTGCTGTATTAGCTTGGGCCCTAGCAAATTTAAGCGCAGAAAGAGTTGAAGAGATTCTTTCTGACCGAGAACCGCTTAACGAACTCTGGAAAAATAAAGCTGACCATGAAAGAGTAAGATGGTATCAAGCGGCACAAGTATTGCGTAATGATGATGATTACAAGGAGGACATTGAAAGAGAGATTGCCGCCATGGTCCACGCCAGTGAGAATGGTGACGATAAAGTTCTAGCATCATTTGAAAATGCGTATCAACCAGTGCTTGACGGTATGCTCCAAACCCTCGGTCGACTTGGAATATACTTTGATGAATTTACTAAAGAATCTCTATTTGTAACCAATGGTGACGTTAGTAAAGTAATGCAAAAATTGACTGAATTAGACATACACGGTGTTGCGGATAATGGTGCAGAATATCTTGACCTCGGAGCGAGAGGTTTGAAAGGTAAAACCGAGTTCTACTTCCGTCGAGGAGACGGCAGTTCACTATACGCTACTCGTGACATCGCCTACCACATCTGGAAATTCACGCAGTGTGACAATCTGATTAACATCCTCGGTGAAGACCACAAATTGCAGTCAAAGCAAGTCTCGCTGACTCTAACCGAGATGGGGTATAAAACCCCGGAGGTTTTGTTTTACTCGTTCATCAAACTGCCCGAAGGAAAGATGTCCACTAGGAGGGGAAATGTTGTTTTCATGGATGACCTGCTTGAGGAAGCAAAAGCTCATGCTGCAGAAGTGGTGAAAGAAATCCGGACGGATTACACAGATCAACAAATCAGTCAGATCGCTGAGGCCGTCGGAACTTCTGCCGTTAGATTCAATATTATCAAAGTCAGTCCGGACAAGGGTTTCACGTTCCGGTGGGAAGAGGCATTATCATTTGACTCTGATTCTGCACCTTTTATTATGTATAGCCACACAAGGAGTCGTTCTATAGCGAAAAAGTGCCATGATTTAGGTGTAGATTTATCAAGAATTAATGACATTGATACATCTAATATCCCCGATAGCATGTATGAATTACTGAGAATAATCGCATGTCACAATGATGTGCTTGCCCGGTCTGTCAAACAGAATAGACCAAATCTATTTGCTAGTCAATTATTGAACTTAGCAAATTATTACAATGGATTTTATCGAGATTGTAAAGTTATCCAAGGCGGTAAAGTAAACCATAGTTTCTTGGCAATTTCAGAAATTGCGTCCCAACTACTCAAATCGGGAATGATTGGTTTGGGCATAACTCCATTGGAACAGATGTGATTATTCTGCTCTATACCAGCCATCTGGTAGATTCATTGGATCAACTGGAGTGTTATCTTTTACAATCCTAACAATCTCCATTTTAAGTGCCTCAAGACCAACATTTTCGAGGGCAGAAATGGTGATGTAACCATTGCGGTCAATAAGTAATGGTAATTCACTGTAATGTTCTTCACCAGACATCAGGTATTCCTCCTCAGCAGATTTTACCACATCCCAATTAACGGGCTTTTCAGGGTGAATGTCAGCCTTAGTCGAGATAATCATGACTGTCGTCTCTGCCAAAAGTTCGAGAATTTCCTCCAACAAATTATTCTGCTCTACAATCGTCATTCCACAGTTTTCGCTTTCATCGATTAAAAATAGCACCAGTGAACCGAGATTCTCTAAAGCCGAAATCGCCTGCATTTCGATATCATTACGCTTATGCATCGGGCGGTCTAGAAGACCTGGGGTGTCGACCATTTGGTATTGTAGTCGCCTGAAAGTAAAATGTCCTAGATGAATCCTTTTGGTGGTAAACGGATAATGGTTAACTTCCATATTACCAGAACTTAGAGCTGAAATAAAGGCTGATTTACCAACATTTGGTGCGCCACAAACCACGATACAGGGTGACAATTGGTCGATAGAGGGAAGCCGCTTGAGAATCTCTCTAGAATCACCCAGCCACTTTAGTGACGGGCCTATTCGTCCAATCAATGAAGATATCCTGCCATATGCCTCCCGTCTCGCTTCATGCATCAATTCTATTTTTGCCGTCCGGGTAATCTTGCGCGTATTCTGCGTGGCAATTTTGCTAATCTGGTTGGCTGCCCATTGTAACATCGAGAGATGATGACGGTAGTCATCGCAACCAACACATGCATCAATCATTGAGACATCAAACTGTGGAGATTGGTCTAACGAAGGCCACTGGTTCACGGTGTCCATGAGATAGGTGCTCAGAATATCCGAAGCGGTTTGTATCATACGATTGAGTTGTTTTCTCACACGGAAAACTCGGTCATTGTCATCAACTCTGTCTGCAGCCTTCTTCGCCCTAGCATAGGCCTTGTCCAGCAGCTCCTCTTTGGTAAGAACCGTCGGTAAGGCGCGCCATGAGACTTTCACAATATCCCCAGTTACCGGCTGGAAGTCAATACTTGAATAATCCATACCCTATATTTCAAATTGATATTTCATTTTGAGAGCGAGGTTAAAAAACGCTCGCCGATAGGTTCAATCATGGCGAAGAAAACAAGCGACTCAGATTTACCAACATGGGCTGTTCCAATTTGGGAACAGATGGGCTCTCCAAGTCTTGCCGATATTGCGAGCGTCCACAATGGTGACCTGTTGGAAAGAAGACACGGATTACGTAAAGATGATTTGGTGGAAATCTTACTCGACGCAAGAGCGTTCAAAGCAGACGAAGATACAATAATCAAAGGTAGATTACTCTCATCGGGTAAAACCAGTATTGAGGTATTAACCGACGCAGGACAAACTGTTTACATCGCTAGAGATGTAATCGTCAAAATCACCTTAATTGCGCATACCCGACCGGCCTACATTGATGACAAAGAATTGTTGGCATTCGAAAGGGCCGATATGAAGCGAAGGTCATCACTTCACGAGAAAGTCGAAAAGGAAGTCAAAGGCAGACAAGATGATTCACATTTGTGGGGCTGAAACTGTGTCACTACATGAAAAGAAGTGCATACCATGCCAAGGCGGGATACCACCACTGACCACGGATCAGATAAAACCGTTCATGGAACAAATAGATAACAACTGGAATCTAATTGCAGACCATCACATTGAGCGTGTCTTTACCTTCGATGATTTCCAAACCGCGTTAGATTTTGTCAATGCGGCTGGTGAAATATGCGAAGCTGAGGACCATCACGCTGACTTTGAGCTGTCTTGGGGTCGAGCGAAAGTCATGATCTGGACCCACAAAATTGATGGTTTGCATGAATCGGATTTTATTTTAGCCGCAAAGATTGACAAAATCTAATCGGTGTTCGCATGGCCAATTTGCAGGAACTAATCAACAGTCGCCGGAGCATATATCGGTTCACTGAGAAGAAAATTAGTCAGGAAATACTCAACCAAGCCCTGCTAGCGGCATCAAACGCACCTTGTCATAAGCACACACATCCGTGGAAATTCTATATACTCGGCAAAGCAACTCGCACTAAACTAATTCCAACAATATCGCGTTTAGCGGCAATCAAGTCTGCTAAGCAAAATTCACAGAACTTAGAAGCGGATTGTTCAAGAGCAATAAACAAAATTACGCAGCCGCCGTTATTGATTGCTGTTACTTCAAAGAAGACCGAAGAAGATTCCTTTAGAGAAAAAGAAGATTATGCTGCCACGGTGTGCGCACTTCACAACCTGGTGCTATCATTGTGGGAGAATGGTGTTGGTTCACAGTGGTCAACTGGGTCGATCACAAGGGATGAGGAAACCTATGACATTTTATCTATAGATTCGAAGACTGAGGAAATAATCGGCTTTGTAAAAGCAGGTTACCCAGAAAAAACGAGAGAAGTAAGAAAAAAACCCGTTGTAGATATTGTTAATTATCTAGATTAGAGTTTTACCGGTCTTGTTGCACCACATGCCTGACACTTTAGTAGAGTAGTCCTTTCTTCTTTGACAAAATTTGTATCTGGTGAAGAGCATTGGCTGCATATGATATATGAATTAACGTAATTGACAATCGTTTTCTTGATTCTCTTAGGAGGAATTCTACCCTTGAACCTAGCTCTTGGACCATCTCGAGAACCAGATGTACCAAGGTCGTTCAGGATATATTGGTAAACATGGTTATCGTCTCTATCCATCATAGATACAACTTCATTGAAATTTCTGAAGATGGTATTTGAACCTTCGATTAATATTTGTGGCTCAGGCAACTTCCATCGAGATTTACTGGATATGTTATCCGGGATTTTATCCCTAGCCCTGTCCAATAGAGCCTCATAATCGAAGTCTGCCATGCTCTATGGTCTAGTATTCCACTATTCAATGCTTGGTATAGCAAATAGATAACGAGTAATAATTTCGATGAAAGGATTGATGAACATGATTCTCACAGGATACCTTGATAGAAATGGTCGTCAGCATAGAAGAACTCAGAATGACTGCAATGAATCTTCGAAAAGAGGGGCTCAACAGTCAACAGATTGCGGACGAATTGTCGCTTTCTCAAGACACTATTTCATGGCTCCTCGCTGGAAGTCAAGGTGATGAACGTCCGAGCGATGTGAGAATTGGTTGGCGCACTATTGGTGTTCGACCCAGCAGAATCTCAGCAATTGGAACTATCATGGCTGATGTTGCTGATGAAGAATTAGGTTATGATAACATAGACACAATAGTCGGAGTGTCAATTAATGGAATTTCGTTTGCTCACGAGGTAGCGCGCATTCTAGATTGTGAATTTACTGTTTTTAGAACCACTGACAAAGGCGATGGATCTGGCTCTCTTTCGAGCAAGTATGGTCAGGTATCCGGCAAAAAAGTCGTTATCATCGATGATGTTTTATCAACCGGAAAAACTGTCAGCAAAACAATATCGTCGATTAAGGAAGCCGGCGGTGATGTTGGACTAGTAATCGTCCTAGTAAACAAAACCATGAGGAACGAAATTGGTGATGTTCCGCTGAGAGGCGTTGTAAGAGCGGTATCTGTTTAAGGTGATTAAATGCACTGGGCGGACGTAGTTGCCGTGAATTTGTCCCGGCGCGGTGGCAAGCAAATCATTTCCACCGGAATTACCCCAAGCGGTGAATTTCACATTGGCCATCTTAGAGAGATACTCACTGGTGAAATGATATCTAGAGCAGCAATTGATGCTGGTTTAGATGTGGAATTCATATTCATTGTTGACGATGCAGACCCATTACGCAGAGTTTACCCGTTTTTGGCTGATGAATACCATGAATTCATCGGTCATCAAATAGGTAATATCCCAGCTCCTGATGATACAGGAAAGCCAGATTATGAACGATTTACCAATGATGGATTTAGCTACGCAGATTACTTCCTAAACCCTTTCTTGGATGCGCTAAGAGCAATCGGTGTTAATCCCCGTATCGTGAAAAATCTTGCTGCTTACCGTAGTGGAAAATTTACTGAATGCATCAAGACTGCGTGCGATAATGCTGATAAAATTCGAGAAATCATTGAACGCGTATCTGGGCGAGAACTACCGTCGGACTGGTTTCCATGGAGTCCGCTAGATGCCAACGGATCACTTGAAGGAGTTACCGTGACGGGGTATGAATATCCGTTGGTTCATTTTACCGATTCTGCTGGTAATAGCGGTTCATCCGATATCACGCTAGGACTTGGAAAATTACCTTGGAGAATCGACTGGCCTGCCAAATGGGCTTGGATTGGTGTTACCTGTGAAGCATTTGGTAAAGATCACGGCGCCTCAGGTGGTTCTTACGATACTGGTAAGGAAATTTGCCAATTGTTTGGCTATGATGCACCGCAACCATTGGTATATGAGTGGATAAGTCTGAAAGGAAAAGGAGCAATGTCCTCATCCACTGGTAACACTATCGGGCCAATGGAAGCGCTGGATTTGGTTCCACCTGAGATTTTGCGTTTCTTGATTGCTGGGTCGAAACCTAACAAGGCTATCGAGTTTGATGCAGGGATGAGTTTAGTAAATTTAGCAGATGACTATGAACGAAGTTGTGCTAGGAATATTGCGGCAGAACTCGACGACGAAACTCTGTCTAGACGAAGAAAAGTTCAGCTTGAGGACCTCATGGGTGCTGTTAGATTGTCATCAGTCGGGCACAACTCTCACACGGACTCTTCCAATGTATCATTCCGCCACTTAGCCTTACTAGCTCAGACAAAAACTGATGACATCCAAGTTTGGCAGAGTCTGTCCATGGGTGAGAATAATCCGCCTTCAAGTGTGCTTATTGACCGTCTGAAAAAAATGCGGACATGGATTAACTCACCTCATTTCCCCGATGAAATGCGAATAAAAATCATCGATGAGGTCCCATCGGAATTATTAGGCGAATTATCTGATGATGACGGGTTGGTGTTAGCCAATTTAACTAGGATGCTTAATGACTGCAAATGGGATGTAGACGCCATTGCAACATGTATCGTTGAATCAGCAAAAACCATCGAAAAGTCGCCAAGAATTGCATACACTGTTGCTTACACATGCTTGATGGGAACTAAGAAAGGCCCAAAATTAGCACCAATTATTGCTGAGTTGGACAAGCCAAAGGTGATAAGACAGTTCGAGAAATGTCTTGAATGTTTGAATTAAGGCAACAATCCAGAATAAATCGGATATACTATCCGCACCATTCAAATGATAGGGGTATTCATGTTACTACATGGCGGGAGTATACTGTCCAATCTGCGAAGCAGATGTCGAACCCGCCGCAAAATATTGTCTGTCTTGCGGGCACGACATGAATGTGCAGGGACCAATCACATCAACTGGACACGACCTAAATCAATTAAGAGAAGTTATTCGTTTGAGAGACGACCTTTCGATGGCGGAAAAATTCGACATGATAGCCAAAATAGAAGAGGGGGCAAATCCAATCCATCTTGGCATTGCTGCACCTGCTGAAGGTGAAGAAGTAGACATATCCAACGCATTTACTGCTGGAGAGGTTGAAATTAGCACCAGCAAGTCAAACATAGCACGCGATTGGGGGAGTTCACCTGCGGCGAATGCTGCAGTTCGCGCAGTTGTGAGAGGAACTAATGCCTGGGATTTGATTCAGGATGGTAAGCTAGATTTGAATGAAGGTTTATTCAGAACTGCAATGGATACGGGAATGGAAGCTTCTACTCACATCCAT
>DAWS01000115.1 GCA_002506025.1 Euryarchaeota archaeon UBA111
AACCAAGGTTACATGCCCGCACAAAACGTTGTGCAACCAAATCAACAAATAATTCAGACCAGTGCTGGAGGGAACCAAAGGACTACGGGGCAAATGCCACTGGATGCTAATCGAAACGGGCAGAATAACCGACAAGCAAAATCAGTCACCACACCTGTCGCTAAATCATCCAGCGCACCATCAATGGATGAAATTGACAAACTCGCTCAGGAAGCTAAGAATTTGGAACTGGCGAGAGATTTCCCCAAAGCGGCAGAAATGTATCAGAAAGCTGGTTTGTTTGCGGAAGCAGGAAGAATTAGACAAACCTACCTTGAGAATGAAAAACCAATGGTTCAGATTGGCCAGATTGGTGATTCGGTGGTAAAAGATTCGGTTATCATGGGCGAGAAACGATCCAACCATTGTCCGAGTTGCGGCGATGCTACTCAGCCTGAATGGAAATTTTGTCCCTCATGTAACAGCCCGCTGTGAGGGATTAGATGGATTTTGCAAGTTATTCGCTGGCATTGATTGCGGCATTTGCCACAGCCAGATACGTTACTGAAAACACAAAAATCCATTTGAAATTCAAAGGGTTATGGATTCATCATTGGATTCTAGCAGCTCTGGCGATGGCTGTTATGTATTACTTGACGATAGAAGAGCCATACTTGTGGGGAGGATTAACCGGTATCGCATTGGAGGGTTTGCCAAGGAAAAACTGGTCCATAAGGCACAAAAAGTGAGCATAATAAACTAGTCAAGCCGATAATCAAACAATATACCAATCAAAGTAAAATTGTAACAAAGTCGTTTCCGGGAGTTTTGTTTATGCATCGCCTAGTAAGGGTACCATCGAGAGTCAACATCATTGGTGAGCATACAGATTATGCCGGCGGTCTAGCATTACCCTTCACAATTGATAACTACCTGCAGTTGGAAATTATCCCTCATGATAGCGACTTCATCGGCGATGAAACAGTTGTCCGACTATGGCAGGCAGTAGGAGGCTATCCTGCTGAATTAGTTGTCAACAGTAACATACCCATCGGTAAAGGCATGTCGTCCTCTGCTGCATTGTGTGTTGCAGTCGTGGTGGGTATGATGCCAGATTTAGAAAAAATGGAAATTTGCCTACATGCTCAACGGTTAGAGCATGAAATATTGGGTACTAAGTGTGGTTTGCTCGACCAGATGGCGATGGTGTTCGGTCGTAAGAATCATGCTAGCCTAATCAATTTCACTGACCTCTCTGTTGACTACATTGCGATGCCAAAATCCTGGTGCTTCAAATTAGTCGACTCTAGAATACATCGGAAATTGGCCGATATTGATTACCGATCAAACGATGATTATCGCTCAGAACATCTACTCACTGAAAACCAGCGAGTAACCGATGCTTTGAGTTCTGATGCTGAGCATTTGGGAGTTTTACTCAATCAATCACATCACTCATTGATGAAATTAGGCGTCAGCCATCCCGAAGTCGACGAGATGGTGAAAAATTTGCAGCTAACTCATGGAGTGTTGGGTGCGCGCATGATGGGTGGTGGCTATGGTGGCATGATTCTGGTTCTTGTTGAAAGTGACAAAATACTGCCAAGTGGACTAACTGTCTCAAGCACGGGAACGTTCAGTTTTGAGGAATTCTCTTAGCTTTGAAAGACGGTCAGGCGTCCCCATGTCCCAAAACTTAGTGTTATCAATATGAGCACCGATTTTACCTGATAGTTTTGGGTAAACAGTCTCTTCCCAGCTCCATTTTCCATCCCGGCCAAACAGTAGAACAATCCGCTTACTAACAACGCTAGTGCCTGCTTCATAACCATTAAACTCTGAATTTTCAGCATGTTTATTGTATTTGATAACCCTGTTATTAGCGTGAAGTAGATTCATACTTTCATGGGCTTCAGTAACCGTCATCGTCATCAAATTACCTTCTTCTCTGTGCTGATTAACAAGTTTAGCATAATTTATTGGATGGAAATCATCACCCCACAACAGTAGAAATTCTGGCTCAAGAAAATCAACTGCGTTCCATAATGCGCCACCTGTACCTAGAGGCACCGGCTCTCTGACAAAGGTCAACGACACAGAATCATGGGTATACTCCTCAAACTTATCACCGAGGTGGCCGGTCAGTATCAGCGCTCGATCGCAGCCCTGTAGGCTTATCCAATCGAGTATGTGACTTATCATTGGCCTATCATCTACCTCTACCAGTGATTTTGGAATATGTTGGGTAATCGCTCCAAGCCTTGTACCGAGGCCGCCAGCAAGTATCACCACTTGCGGCATGTCAATCGGGGTACTGGAACGGAGGTCCATGTAAGGGTTTATAGGACATGAGACCTATATACTAATCCCGATAGTGTTTTTACCAATGAAAAATGACGAGACGTTTGATAATCCATCCATTGATACCTTGGAAAAGACATAACCTCAAACGGGTGAAGGATTTGTTCGCCGCATGTCGGAACACATTGCCTACCCGTCAAACATCAACATAGTCAATACCTCATTCCTAATCGGAATGCCAATAATTGCCTTGACGTCACTCGTTTATTATTCAATTAATTACGGGATTGGTTGGTTTGAACCGATTATTTTTGTCGCATTCTATCTCGCATCTGGGCTTTCAATAACTGCTGGCTATCACCGACTGTTTAGTCACAGGACTCACAAAGCAGCGTGGCCACTCAAGTTATTCTATGCATTATTCGGTGCTGCCGCCTTTCAAAACTCAGCTATCAAATGGTGTAGTGACCACCGTCGCCACCACCTAGAAACCGACAAAGAGAACGACCCATATTCAGTCACTCGTGGCTTCTTTTGGGCCCACATTGGATGGGTAATGGTTGACGAAGGTGAAGAAATTGTCGAGAAGGTCGACGACCTAAAGGCAGACAAAATCTTGGCCTGGCAAGATAGAAATATCTTCCTAATTGGTTTTCTGACCGGTATTTTGCTACCTGCTCTTGTAGGATTTGCGTGGATTGGCGGAATACACGGTTTCCTTGGAGGTCTAGTTTACGGAGGCTTCGTGCGTGTAGTTGTTGTTCACCATGCAACATTCCTAATCAATTCCGCAGCACACACATGGGGAACACAACCATACTCGACCCAAAACACTTCTAGAGACTCGCCGCTGCTTTCATTCCTCACTTTTGGCGAAGGCTATCACAACTTCCATCACACCTTCCAGGCAGACTATCGTAACGGTCACAAATGGTATCACTGGGATCCATCAAAGTGGTTGATTAAATCTGCTTCATGGTTTGGTCTAACAAGAGATTTGCACAAGATACCAACTAAGGTAATCGAATCAAGAAAAATGAAGAAGGCCTTCCATGACAATACTGACGGGGATGAAATTGAAACTCAATTCCAAGAAAAGTTCACCCAATGCATGGCTGAATTGCGCAGCGGATTTAATGAGTTAATCAAGCGACGTAAAGAATACAAAATTGCTAAGCAATCCAAGAGGTCCAACACAAAAACCGACTGGAAGGTTATCAAAGAAGAGCACAAAAATCGCATCAGACTGTGTAAAGTCAAAATTGCCGAAGCTCGTAGTGATTTCAAACTGCTAGTGGAGTCGATGAAACTGAACAACGGCGCAAAAGCAACAGTCGCTTAATCTTCTTCTTCGCTGCGGTCAACTGTGGCGCATTGATTTACAACATGGCAGTCCTCGGCTAACTCTGTTTCAGGATTTGCCATGACGGGTGACAAGTCTCCGTAATCCACCAATAAGCTAGGCCCTTGTGCTAGATAATACACTGACCCTCTGCCATCTCGGGAATCTTGCGCTGAAGAGTTGTTACTGCTTGCACAGTCGCCTGTGCAGCCGTCAGCAAAAGCCACATAGACACGCCCCTCACGGTCGATGTGCAAATCATTGAAATCCAAGAGATTCCGATTTGAGCCACCGATATCTCGGCAATCACCTGAATTCAAGCATATCGAACCAACTTGGACAGGATCGTCAGTCACACGGTAAGTGTGGAAGGTTGGCTCGGGGTCAAGCGCATTCAGACTGTAAGTAATGTATAGGTGATAAGTGACGTTGTTCGGAGCATAATGGGCATTGCCATCCCAAGGATTGCCATCAATATTTGATTCGTTTAGCAACTCTGCATTTTCACTACCCAGATAGGTCACTGCAATTCTGCCGGGATCACCAGCATCGGTTTGTGGGAATACCGATGAAATAACTTCAACAGGCGATATGCGAATACTTTCCTGCTCCCAAGTTTCTCCTGAGTCTGTCGAGCGGGAAAGGTATACTCCCTCGTCGCCTCCGGTCCAGACGTGATAAGCATTCGACGCGGTGTCAGTAGAAATCTCGGAATTTTTCCGCGGATAAGGAGTTCCAACATCTTCACCCATTGTTCTAGTGAACCAGGTGAATCCATTGTCCTTGGAAACGATGACCGATGGTGTTTCGACACGCGGGGTCACATAGACCGTACCGTCTGGAGCGGTTGATATTGCCCCATGAAGGCCGCCATTGGTAGTTGCAAGTCCGACGATTTGCCCGCCGGCCTCGAATGTTGCACCGCCGTCGAATGAAGTATAGCAGAAGATTCCAACGATTTTATTATAACAATAGTAAACTGCTGTTTCGTATATTGCATTACTGGTAATCTGTCCTAGAGCCCCGTAGCCTGCACTAGTCCACGGTCCGCTAGCAAGTTTGATATGATCATTGATTGGAGTAGTTCCTGAATCATGGGGATTACCGGACCAGGTTTCTCCATCATCGTCACTCCAGCAAATCCATGACGTTTCAAGACCTTGCATCTGTACATTGAACACGCGGTCGGTAACTGGATCAACCCATCCATATGGATCACTGGTGGTAAATGAGCACGCAGGCCCCTGAACTTCTTCCCAAGTTGCCCCGTAATCACATGAACGCATCACTTTCTCCATGGCGATGAAGAATATACATCCAGTCGATGTCATACCGATGCTTGGCTCTTTTCCAGTCTCACCTACATCACTAAATTGGAAAGTCATGTCGATTAATGGAACATCTATTGACGCACCGGTTTTATCGGTAACGAAGGTGCGAGGTTGTTCAACATCTTCTTCAACTACCTCTTCAATTACAATCTCATCACCGAAGCATCCCGATAGTGACATTGTCACCATCAAGGCTACCAAAAGCAGCGCCTTAGTCCTCACGATGTTAGCCTATACACACATCTTCAATAGTATTACGATTGAATAAATGCCTTGCATATCGCCAAGGATGTGTCTTGTGAACCTAGATTGATCAGAAGAATAGTCCGTTGATTCCAAACACTGCGCCTACTACCAGACCGAATACTGGAAGTGCCTTAGACATCATGTGTGGATCTTGGGCTGGCTCGCCTAAGATGGTCATACCATCTTCCATACCTTCATCACGTAGTCTGAAATATGCTAGAGTAGTTAGGAGCATGACAACAGGTCCAACGATTAGGTCCATCTTTTGGAAATCGCTTCCAGTTCTTGCATCACCAATGACTAGACCAACATAGGTAGAAGCAACTATGGCAATAAAACAAAACATCGATGGGTGGATTACCGCCCACTTTCCTTTAGCACCCTCTGTAAGGGTTAGACCTGCCCATAGTGTGTAGATTAGTATCAGACTGCCTGTGACGGCAACTGTAGCATCAGACGGTGTTCCCATGCCGTTTGCATCACCTGGAACGATGGCATCAAAATTATCGCTGATCACACTATCTGGCGTGAAAATCATTCTCATAGCGTAGAAAAGTCCGGTCAACACCAGTATACCTAGAGAGACTAATGCCAGTTTATCCTTTACATTGATTCCTGGCTTGTAGTCGCTCAAACCCTCGTTGACACCTTCATCACGCAGTAGGAAATATGCCACGGTGTAAAGGATGGTCGTGAATAGTGTTGCATACTTAGGTGTCTCGCTTGCATCGGTAAAGTCGCCGTGAAGCCAAATAGATGCTGTTAGGGCAGAAAAACCAATTATGACTGGAATCATCATACGCCACATTCCTTTAGCACCCTCGTTCAATAATAACATCACTGCAAGGAACATACCGAACATCAATGTACCATTAAATGCCGTTTCGGGAGCTCCTCTACCCCAAGCTTGGGTTCCTTCTGCAGCATCGTTGGATAATACTGTGAAACATCCATCGCCACCAATCACATAACAATCAGCAAAGAGCATAAAATTCAGAGAGTAAATCAGGCTTACTAAGGCACATATACCTAGACAAACCTTCGCCGGCATTGAGTTTATTTGTTTAAACATCGTTCTGTCGGCAATATATCAACTTATAATCAATACCTCGGATAGGTGACACTTGACATCGATTTGGCGCGTCAATCAGTAATTCGGATTCTAGATAGAAGTTAAATTCCGAATTAACAACGGTTACGATATGCAAATCGATAGCAATACCAAGGTTGTTATTTTGACAGGGGCTGGAATAAGTGCAGAATCCGGTCTCAAAACGTTCAGAGATGCTGATGGTTTATGGGAAAATCACGCAATAGAAGATGTTGCTACTCCGTATGCTTGGGAGCGAGATCCTAATCTTGTTTGGCGATTCTATCAAGCAAGACGCAATCAGTTACTCGAGGTCAAGCCAAATCCTGCGCACCAAGCATTGGTCAGATTGGAAGAATTTCTCGGTGAGAATTTCCTGTTAGTCACCCAAAATGTTGATGATTTGCATTCTAGGGCGGGGTCAAAAAACCTCATACACATGCATGGAGAATTACGCATCCT
>DAWS01000109.1:0-977 GCA_002506025.1 Euryarchaeota archaeon UBA111
AGCGTGCCGAGTATCGAAATTTTCACTCCATCTGATACTCGTATTACTACACCATTAACGAGGGTCAGCGTTCGTCCCAATGGAATTGTCAAGTCTGACTCAAGGTAGTATGGACTCCAGATCGACTCCAGCGTAAGGTCTCCTGAAGTTATCTCATCAACATCCAAGGTTGACACAACAAAGCGATGAGCTTTTGCGAACGAAGTATTCCATGTAATGAGTTCGTTATAATTCTGATATTGGAAAATAACATTCTGATTAGTCCCAGTTGTGTCGCCTTGCGCACTGACCAATCTAGCAATTGCAACAATGCTGACTTCGCCTGCACTATTCGTAATGTAATCTATGCCATCGAATTGAATGATTGCACCACTAATAGGAACTCCACGATCGACCACCGAAATATCAAGCCGTGAGGTTAATTCCAACGATGAGGTTGTTGACACGACCACATCATCCAACACTCTCCCATTTTCAATTACCAAATCACATCCTGCGCCTAAGGTTAATTGCTCGGTAATTACCAAATTGATTACTGATTTTTCTGCTTGGCAATTCCACATAACTGCGGATTTGATAGTAAATTCGGTTTCATTGGACGAACTGGTTAGTTCACTTGAGTCATGGAGCGTAACCATCGTTGACTGAATTAGCGAACTAATACCAGTAAGTCTAGCATTATCTCGAAGGGTGATTACTTTGCCAGGGCTCAGTTGTAAATTCGTGTCAATCAATGTTAGCTCAGCATCGTTTTCTAATGTTAGATTGCCTGTGAAAGGCTGTGATGTGTCGAGCGATTGCAAGGTGATTGATTGACTGCCAGATATTATCCAATCACCACTGGGAATTACGGGAATCTCAACTATCTGACCGGACACACCGCCGAGCAACACCTGTCTTACCCCTGTTCCCTGGACACTGGCGACCACCAAAGAGCCAGTAGAGAATAGGGGAATCAAACCATCACCATTTTCATC
>DAWS01000109.1:1380-2388 GCA_002506025.1 Euryarchaeota archaeon UBA111
AATTTGACATTTGTCAGAACAAAATAATCACTTGTTGCGGTTGTAATGTCCAAGTTGATATCATAACCGTAATACAGTGTCCCAAGACCAGATGCATCGCTATTGCTTGGATTAGTATTGATTGTGGTGAAATCTAGCGCATAAACCATACAGTTTACCCCAACCTCTAGCGGTTGGTCATGTAACTCCCCAATTAGTTGCCTTACACTTAGTGTTGATGACTCAGACAATCGAACGCCGTAGGTTTGGTATTTTGTTGTCAACACGTCGAGAATAACTGCACTATCGATAATCTCTGTTCCAACTGAATTACCGCCCACATTGGCAATCATATCCCCAGTATACTCAGTATTTCTCATCGTTACACCGACTGAGAAATTTTCTGTTGTCACAATTGTTGCTTCAAGCGTGGCATACCATGCTTGTATTCCAATCGATGAGACATCGTTACTCTGGTATGATTTGATGATGCTTACTTCCTCCAACGCGTGATTACCGCCGAGTAAATCGATACCTGTGGCACCGCTATGTAACATTGTGATTTGGTTTACCGCTGATAAATGTGTATTTGTGTCGCGTGCTATGAGGCCAAAATTGGTAGCCGTTATGAACGAATTCTCAAGTGATAGGTTGCCGTTATTTATCGCGCGAATACCGTATTCACTTGCTTCGATAACTGACGATATTATGCGGTGATGGCCAGTTCCCGACAGTGACATTCCGCGCACAGAATTAGTGATTGAAATGTTGTCAAGAATGCATGTGCCAAGACAGTGTTGCGTAACAGTTGCTTCCTGCTCAACTCCATCAGAGGAGAAGGAGACATTACGCATGGTTGTCTTCGTTGCTCCGCTTGCTTTAGCAAGATTAGTGCCGGCAATTGAAGCAGTTGACAGGGTAAAATCATCTGAATCTGCTAGATCGACTAGTAGGCTCAACTGATTTCCGGTTATATTCGAGGCTGAAAATTTCACGCCTTGTGATGATCCTAGACCAACACTCACATCG
>DAWS01000109.1:2788-3630 GCA_002506025.1 Euryarchaeota archaeon UBA111
CATACTGATGTTAGTAGCTGTCAATGTTCCTGCTGTGTAAATACCGGTTGATGAATTGGTCAATTCGGCATCCTGGATTATTGTATCGCCCTGATTAAGCACTGCATCATAATCAATAGAATCTGTAGTAAGATTGGTCAAATAACTCTGCCCATAGTTTTTGACTGCGAAATAAGCATCGGTTACAGTTAATTCATTGGCAAATAAACTACCATATGATTTAACACCAACATTAGCGTTCTCAATAGTTACGTTGGTTAGCGTCGCATGACCACCTGCGCTTACAATAATTCCTTGCCACAAACCTTGCCCATGCGATGATTGAGCAGTAGGGCTAGCTGAGGATAATAAATGGGCATCTGCAACGATTAGCGTTCCTAATACCTCGATAGCATGTCCGTAGCCGCCATCAATTACTGTCCCTGGTTCAATCGTCAGAGTACTTCCTGATGCTACAACGACATCTGAGTCAAGTGTTATGTTGCCAGACCATGTTGTATCTTCAGAAATATCGAAGGTATTTGCAGATAATAACGGAAGCATTAGGGTCGACAGAAGCAATGCAACAATAAGTTGGCTAGACAACATATACCGTCGCATGGAATGTCCTTCGCTACGCTAGCATATCAACCAAATGGTGGGCCCGCCCAGATTTGAACTGGGGTCTGACGGCCCCCAGCCGCCAAGTATAGGCCAAGCTAACCCACGGGCCCAAGAATCAAATTACTCGCTTGGTGCGCTGAATGGTGCAACCTCTTGGATAAGATCCAAATGGCCGATATACATTCTGCGACAGCAATATCTCGAGAAACCTACTTGATCTAGCGCATCAGATACCTCGG
>DAWS01000109.1:3957-4414 GCA_002506025.1 Euryarchaeota archaeon UBA111
TACCTCGGTCCCTGAAGCTACCTTCTCATTGAATTCTTCCCACTTATGAGCAATGACTGCTCCACAACTAAAACATCGTACTGGAATTATCATATTTCACACCTCATCGGTAGGACTTTTGTTTCTTTCGGCGAGCACCACGTCCAAGTTGGTGCTTTGGTTCCTTTCTTCTTGGGTCGTTGACCAACAGACTTCTATCAAATCTAAGATACTCATCACGTAGGTCATCGTCATTGCCTTCAGCGCCACCATTGTAGAGAACTAGTCCTCTCGCAATTGCGGTTCTAATCGCATCTGTTTGGCCCATTATACCGCCACCAGTAGTGGTTATGTTGATGTCGACTTTCGCTAGCCTATTCATGGCATCAGCAATAATCAACGGCTCCATAGCTTTCCTTCTAGCTAGTGAGGGTTGAAGAATTTCGATTGGTTCACTGTTGACTCTTACTCTGCCCTT
>DAWS01000152.1:0-8834 GCA_002506025.1 Euryarchaeota archaeon UBA111
GGCTTGCCATCCGCTTATTTATGGGGGTACTGAGGAACAGAAAGAAAAATTCCTAAGGCGAGTTTGCGATGGTGAAATCTCAGCATACTGCGTTACTGAACCTGGGGCAGGCTCTGATGTGCGAGCCATGACTACCATTGCAACACTTGATGGTGATGATTATATTCTCAACGGTGCAAAGATGTGGATTGGTGGAGCAGGGCATGCGAACTGGTTTTATGTGTTAGCAAAGACCTCAGCGGCTGATTCGCACGATTCGTTGAGTGGGTTTATTGTTGAAGCAGACTCACCAGGATTGTCTGTTGGTAAGAAAGAAGAAAAGATGGGCCAAAGGTCCTCAGATACACGGTCGGTCAGTTTCGATAACGTCAGGGTGCCGAGGGCTAATTTGGTAGGCGGAGTCGAAGGACAGGGCTGGCTTCAAGCCATGGTGGCATTCGATCGCTCCAGACCAATGTTAGCTTCGCATGCCTTGGGCAATGCACGAGGAGCAATGGAGGAAGCTTGGCAATATGCGAATGAGCGGCAAACCTTTGGCAAGCCAATTTTTCATCATCAAGCCATATCATTCATGTTGGCTGACATGAGCACTAAGATAGAGGGTGCTCGATTGCTTGCATACAAAGCCGCTGACTTGTTAGACAAAGGTGAACCTGCAACACTGGCTGCTGCTCACGCAAAACGTTACGCAGCCGATATCGGTATGGAGGTCACTACAGATTCAGTGCAGATCTTTGGCGGTTACGGTTACTCTGAGGAATTTCCGGCTGCAAGGCGTATGAGAGGAGCAAAAATTTACCAGATTTTCGGTGGCACTAGTCAAATTCAACGGCTGATTATCAGTCGTGAAATAAACAAGAATTACATTGAGTAGGAATAATATTTTGCCAACTAGCCATTGATTAACGACATCGATCCTAATCATCCAGTTCATTTGGGCGGTGGTTTCAAATCTGGTAACACGGGAACAAATTGTTTTGGTTGATGTGCCTCCATTACCGTCAGGAACTCATCTAAGCTGATTACTCCGTCACCATTTGTATCGAAAGTTTCCAGCATTGCGTCAATGTCAGTGACTTTCACCGAGTCTTTGAGGAGAGTATTGACGGCGGTTCTAATCTCTCGACGAGAAACATAGCCATCGTCGGTTTGGTCAATAGCGGTAAACAACCTGACAGCAGAAAGGCCCGAGGATTTCATGGCACTAGCGACCTTATCCTTGATGTCAATGGAGTCAGGGGTATTGGCATCAGTGGTGTCAATATTTGCGGTGTCAATTGTTTGATTGATATCTTCATCATCCCACATTTTATCGATTACTGAATTTTGGGAATTAAGCAATTCATCACTATCATCGGTCCTGCTAACCACATACAAACCGAATAGCAGGATTATTACAATAAGACCAAGAATTAATTTCAACTGATTTTTTGTTGCCTGATCTGCCTCAGTCTCGTCGGTAAATTGATCGTCGGGCAAATCAGAGAACATATCATCGTCATTATCGACAGTATTGTTGTCAACTGGTCCGGGAAGTGTGGTTGTATCGCCGCCGTTGTTGCTATTGTCGTTGTTATTATTGCCGTTATTTATTGTGTCATCCGGTAGTTGGACGTTAATGTTGGTTCTGTCACCATTTACCATTTCAACGGTGTAATAGTTATCATACAATTGTGACATATCTATGTGATAATTAGCATGAGACGAGCGATTTATGACGTCAAAATACCTAGCGTCACCAGAGGTAAATATCGGGTCTAGTGTCATGTTCTTCAACCGATTCACCTCATCGCGGTAATCACCATCAAAGGTGGTGTTTAGCCAAGCACTGATCTCTTCATCAGTATCACCAATGAACTCAACCCAATTGGCTTTCATGTCATCATATTCGTGACGCATGGCCATTGCTAATCCCGCCTCTATCTCAGCAAAGGTTTGGCTACCATCAACTTCGGTAAGTGATGTCACGTCTACTGCTTTCTGGAAGTCGGTGGCATTGACATATTCCCAGTCATCTCCTTGCAATTGTTGCATGATATCGACATCACCAAACACAGCCTTACCCTGAACTACTGTAAGCGCAACATCAGCATCAATGGCCTCTATCAGGTTTCGATATGGGTCTTCATGGAACGTGTCTATGACAACCAAGTCAGCATACAGATCTGCTTTTATCCGACCGACAAATGGTGCCCAACCAGTGGCATCTGCTGGATTTGAGGTGACCATCTCTACCAGCTGGTAATTGCTAAAGTAACCGTTGAGGTTGTTGCTGTTCCACATGTCAGCAACCTTCAATTCATGGAGATTATTTTTTGACCCACTGGGTCCCCAATCCGGAGAAATTGAGATACTTACTCCGGCTTGATGAGCAGCGACTACATCTGTGGTATCACCGTATAGTAACAGGTTGGAAAGCGGAGACCAAACAAGTTCTGAATTGACACTAGCCATCTGACTGAATTGAGAGGAATCCATTGCAGTGCCGTGAATTACTATTGTCTCGTCCATTATCAGGCCCTTGTTCCACAATGCATCAAATTCGTCTTTACTTGATTGGTCAACACCTTCCGATAGGTGGACAAACCATGCATTAAGCGTTCCAGCTTCGCTTTGACTGATTAAATGGCTGCCAGTGTAATCATCATCGGCAGCACCACACACTGCGCAGGTCGAGATACCATCTTGGCCAAAGTTGTACAATTCGACATTGCGGGATAGGATACTATCCCATGCTTGAGTGCCGGAACTTGGTGAGCCTTGCATTGCGGTAACTCCGCCAGAAACTGCTTGGACTTCAGCATACTTCATTTGCTCACTAGCCATATCCCAACGGTATGATGATTGGATATTGGTTTTCATCCAAGTAATACTTGGGCCATAATCCCAGTTATTGCCCCACTGATAACGATTGGTATAGCCACCTTCCTCAGATTTCTGAGATTCACTGAGATGAACTTCAAAATCCCATAATGGAATGTGATTATAGTGGACATGGTTATGCAAATCAATTAGGCCAGGATAAATGGTTCCATCAGTTTCAACAATTGGAACATCGGTGAAGTCTACTCCCGCTGGAGGATTAGTATTCGACGCCCAAACTCCAGTAATTTTACCGTCTCTTACCATCACATTGCCATCGTTAATGACATTTGTTTCACCATCCATGGTGACGACTCTGCCCTTTAGCAGGAATGCACGCGAAGAATCGGTGTTGGTCAATTTGTAACAGTTTACAATATTATCAGGAACTGTGTAGGGTTCTGAATAGTCAGCAGCCCGTCCGGGAGTAGGGTCGTCCTTGCTAATTGTTCCTCCATCTGAAATGTATGACAATCCGTAACTCGAATCTCCAGCAGGAAATGACATCGAGTGTATGACATTTTGTGATGTATCCGAAATAGATACGGTTTCTCCATCATAGTAACTCAAGTCAAGGTCAGAGTCAGCCCTAAAAACAACAATTCTCTCGTCGGCGTTGAGTGTTGTGTTGTAAGGCAACTGACAGGGTGGGCTGCCGCTGGTGGTCGATAGTAGCCAACTCGAAACATCCTGTGATGAGTCACCAGAATTCCATATTTCGATGAACTGATCGCTGAATTTGCCATAATCTCCATCACCATTCCAATCTACTGAGCCGTAGACATTGTCCGACGTTTCATTGGCGACCAGATTATTTGGACTTACGAAAAGTTCAGCGATTACGATATTTGCATCACGGGCTCCAGCATTCATCTCTAGATTGTCATCAAGGCTGCCAATACTTGCATTCCATGTTGAAATTAGGAACAGCAATGTCAGGGTTACACCCACCAAGACTCGTCGCATGACTTGACCTTAACTAACAAGGACATTAACCCGCCGGTAGGGATATGTCAACGATTAGATGATAGACTAAATCAAACAGGAATAGGCATGGCTACCCAAGACATCAGCGAACCAGAGTTTGCCGGCATCATAGAAAACAACAACATCGTAATTCTAGACTTTTGGGCGGAGTGGTGTGGTCCATGCAAAGCCTACGGGCCGGTTTACCAACGAGTTTCAGACGAATTCCCTGATGTTGTGTTTGCGAAAATAAACACTGAAGACGAGCCCGAATTAGGTAGAATGTTCAATATTAGGTCTATTCCCACAACGATTGCATTCAAGGAACAGATTGGCGTTTTTATGCAACCAGGTGCTTTACCTGAAGATGCGCTGAGAGACTTGGTAGTTATGCTCAAGGATTTAGACATGGATGAAGTCAGAAAAGAAATGGAATCTATGAAAAATGACGCCAGTGAGTAGAGACAATTTATGCGATGATTTCAATAGGTTGAGGGCCAGCGGACACCATGCGATGGAAGCCTTGGCTCATCATATTAGTGATGATGAGTGCAACTCTTTCTGGTTGCATTGGAGAAGCCTCTGATGACAATGAAGAGTCATCCAATCTAGATTCATATCCTGAGCCTTGGAACCGGGCTAACATTGTCTACGATGACTCAGATGTGTTCAGTAGAGTTAGTGTTAACGGGACTCACAATATATCAGCACCTCAGTCGATTTATGTGCCAGTCCCAACAATCACTGCTGCTGACGGTGGTGCAGGATTAACCGGAGGTGCAGAAGTTCACCTTGGTTTGTGGCTTCCAGTGATTGATGGCTGTGATTACACCGCTGGTAATGTTACTGCAGAATGTCAAGTACCAGTCCTTGCAGATGTCGGGCCATATTATGACGATGGTGATGTTTCTGCGACCACACCAGCAGACAGACTTGGACGATTTTTGATTGAAAATTATGTTCCACATGGCTATGCAGTTGCTCAGGTCTCAGTATTTGGCACCGGCAATTCAAATCACTGCATGGACCTGATGGGGACCGATGAGCAGAGGGGAATTGACGCCGCAGTTACTTACCTTGGAGAAGCGGGCTGGTCAAACGGCAAGGTCGGATTAATTGGTAAGTCATATGATGGGTCCACTCCGTGGCAAGCCGCAACTTTCGGCAACCCCTATCTCGCTACCATTGTTCCGATGTCAGGTCTAATTGGTGTTCACGAATTGATGTGGCGAAACGGCAGTATGGAAGCGCGTGGGCCGATTATGCACAATGGTGTTTATGGCGCATTCGGAATTGACGGTGATGGTGGTGACGCAGAGAACCTATGTGAAGGGTATATCGAGGGATATGTCAATGGTCCTGCGGCATACCAAACTGGTGGAATGGTAGATTATGCCGGTAACACCTACTGGACCGAACGTTCTTTCCTTAACCGCGTTTTGGAAAACTACCAAGGCTCAGTATACATAATTCAAGGGATGCAAGACTGGAATGTTGACCCGCACATGTCGTTTCCAGTGCATCAACAAGTCGAGGCTGCAGGGATTGAAATCAAGACCTTAGCAGGTCAGTGGGCGCATGATTACCCAGATCGAGTTCAAGGCCACAGCTCTCAAGGCTCAGGTCGTGGTGCAGAAGCTTATCCATACACTTTAAGATGGGATTGGGCAGACGAAATGCTCTACTGGTTTGATTGGTATCTCAAAGGTGAAGGACGAGCACCGACTTTGGGTGTCGAGATGCAAGATAACCGAGGCGGCTGGCGTTTTGAATCAACCTACCCTGCACTTGATACCGAGTATATCGAAATCAATGGAGCAGATATGGCCCCGGATGGCACATCGATGTCTGCATCTTCATCAATTACCCTTAGCTATGGCCCATTTGAACAGGATGTGATTATTGCTGGTATGCCGACTTTCCACATTCCAGTAACCCCAAGCACTCTAAACGGCGCACATGGTTTCTTGGAAATGACTGATGAAAATGGTATGCACCTAGGTCATGCGGTTATGGACTTCCGTTTCCATGCTGGTGGTAGGGATGGTCAGTTGACATTAGTTCCGTATGTCGAGGTTCTTGGGCTGATGGAGTTCATGCCGATGGATGTTTACATCTCAGCAGGTGAAACAATTTACATCACGATGACCCAAACTGGAGAAGATTATGTGCCATCATCCTCAGCAATTGGAGGATACTCCGTCGACTGGAGTGGCTCGACATTAACACTGCCAATTGTTCAACGAACATGTCAGGATTTATACCAAGCACCAATTCATGCTTACGGGACTGATGAGACAGGCATCAGAGAATGCTGAAATTGGCGCGCTAAAAGCGCTATTCTCTTAAGCCGATGACAAACCATTGTCACCATGGTTCTTAGTGCGCTACCGGGTGTTGGCGAAAGATTAGCCAAGAAAATGACCGACCATTTTGGTTCTGAGGAGGCAGTCCTAAGTTCACTAAAATCGGGAGATATTGGTCAAATCGCTGAAATTGATGGCGTGTCACCTAAACGAGCCTTAGCGCTAGCGCGTAGCGTTGCCGGCGATGACGGTCAATTTTTGGCCACTAAAGAAGCAGTCAAATTACATCAACAATTGATTAATCAGATTTCAGGATTTATCGCCTCACCGGCAACTAAAGATCGTCTTCAGCTACTCACTCCAATAAAAGACCCCACGATGCGTAGAGAAGCAATACAACAAGCAATGACATTTTTGACAGGTGAAAAAGACTTAGCAGAAAGATTGGATGAGGAGCTAAGAAAAATAACCTTACTCAAAGCCAACACTGACCGATATGACCGAGTCGTTGTAACTCCTGAGCCCATAGACGAACTCAAGAAGCACTGTCGCTTATTGACTCCAGCGCCCAGTGAAACGTGGAAGGATTACACTGTATTTGACAAAGTAACTTGGTTGGGCAAAGGCGGACCTAGTGACTTACCTGAAGGTTGGATAGTACTTGGTGCAAAACCGTCATTAGAACTAATACTGCCTGAGATGACCTTGGATTGGTTTGAGAAAAATCGGCAACCCTTGGAGGCCCTATCCCAAATAATAACTATGTTAGAAAGCCAACAATCCAATACTGGGTTTTTGTCATCTTTGCGAGCAAGTTGTGACGGTCTCGACCAATTGCCCGAACTTCTCTCCACCTTATTCGAGGAGGGTGATACTGAACGGGCAGAACTCGTGCAGGATCAATTGTGGACTTATTGTAAGGGACTAGAAAATGAAGTAAACACTGAGGTTGAGAAAGCCATGAATGATGCTAAATTAGCATTATCCGGGGCTGAGTTATTAGATGCACTGGCAGATGGTAGCGGTTTCCAACGACGATTGAAAGAAGCCACTGGACATGTTATTGATAACGCAATGCAACAAGCGGTGAACAGACTAACTGAATTCATGGAAGGTACCGGTGTAAGATGCCCACCGGTGATATTTACCAGTGATTGGCCGGCAAAAATTGACCGTCAAGTAATTGAGAAGGTAGATGAAAATTTGGTCAAGCGCATTAGTGCACAACGGTCAAACCACATCTACAATATGGCAAAAAAACTAGGGCCCCTAAAAGCAAGGTGTCAATTTGCTATACGGTCACTAATCATCAATGACCAGTGGTTAACTATTGCCAGATGGGCAGAGCATTATTCCTGTAACATGCCAAAATTAGTTGACCACGGAATATGGGTAAAAAGCGGGCGTCATCTGCTACTTGGAATTGAACCTGACCCGGTTACTTACGGAATCGGCAAAGCGGCTCAAGCAGGTGATAGACAGCCATTGGCCTTACTTACTGGTGCTAACTCTGGTGGCAAGACTACTCTGCTAGAACTTCTAGCGCATACTTGCATACTGGCTCATATGGGTCTGCCTGTACCAGCTGATAATGCTCGAGTCGGCAGAGTTGATACTATTCACATTCTTGCCAAAGCAGGCGGTACGCAAAGCGCTGGAGCACTAGAACAGACACTTGTTGAGTTGGCAACCGTAGTCAGCGACCCAACGCCAAAACTAATTTTGGCTGATGAACTGGAAGCGATCACTGAACCGGGCGCTGGAGCGAGAATAATTGCCGGGATGTTGTTGGCCGCACGGGCACAAAAGAACACCAGCATGATGTTAGTAACCCACCTAGCTCCGGCAATAATCGAAGCGTCTGGTGTCGATGATTTGAGAGTTGACGGCATCGAAGCCAGAGGTTTAGATGCGGATTTAGAGTTAATCGTTGACCGAACGCCAATTCGAAACCACCTGGCCCGCTCGACCCCTGAGTTAATTGTCAAACGTTTGGTCGAACGTAGCGAAGGTCACGCAAAATCACTATTCGATGATATTCTGCGGATGTTTTAATCAGTAAAGCGGTAGAATTAGTTCAACTGCGAACAGTGGGTCAGGGTCGGTAGAATCGTGGTAAGCGACAACAACTCCGCCATCGTTTAAGATTGCCAGCGAAGCGAAATCAAATCTTATGTCGTTACCCGCCCCTGACGTCGAGTCTAAATCACCTTGACCGATGTATGTCAAGGTATCTGGCGACATGTCTTCTGAGTAGCCTCTTACATGGTATACCGTATCGACATCCGGGCCAGCAGAACTTTGATACCTAACATTCAGCACGAATAGGTCTAGTTCACCATTTGCTTGGAATTCCCATTCTTCAATTTGAGTTGCTTGTTCATTGAGTTCGTAGGTATAATTCTGCCAAGTCACTGCACCATCATTTGAGAGATAATGTGTGAAACTAGTACCCGTATTTGCCACACAGTGAATTGTTCCAACAGAGTCAATTTGGCAATATTCGCTGGGAAATTGAACATATAATTCGTTCCACGATAGAGAGGTGTCCATGAAGGCAGCATTACCGTTATTGTAGTAAGCAGGGAATACTAACCCACCGCTTGGCATGGGGAAGGCTCGCATTTCTTTGTGAGGTTTGTTGACGTCGTAATATGCTGGTAGGTCAGCCTCTGTGAAGTCAAGGTCGAGTTCGATCTC
>DAWS01000152.1:9233-9439 GCA_002506025.1 Euryarchaeota archaeon UBA111
CCAGCATTCATTGACTGGTGCCAAAAATTCGATACCACGATACTAGCCCATTCGCCGTTGCCGAGTGTGGATTCAATTGGTCCAATGACCTCGACTTGCCATGAGCGATCGTAAAATGGTTCAGTAAGTCGGTTGTAACACCATTTCCACTCCTCTTCAGAGGCGTCATATAGGATGGCATAGAACTTGTCAAGTTTCAAATCTCC
>DAWS01000065.1:0-1595 GCA_002506025.1 Euryarchaeota archaeon UBA111
GCTCGTGAGTGGATGTCATACGAAGTGCCAATGCTGCAACTGGAGGTTATAGCGTTCTCTTACAATAACATCGGATACGATAACGACGGTGACGGGCTGGTTGATGAGGACAGTTGGGGTGATACAAATGGCGACGGGATTCTTGATGATGATGGTGATTGTCTAGCTCTGGCTGCCGAACATCAGGATTCAAATGGCGACGGTGTCAACTGTGGGCCAGGGGACCACGGCGTCGATGAAGACTATTCAGAGCAGTTTATTACCGACTTGGTCAATGCGAGAGAAATCTATCTCATACCTATGCTTAATGTCGATGGCAACATCTACGACCGTGAGGTATTCTGTCCAGCGCCAGCATGGGAAACTTGTCCGAGCGGAGGTTGGCGAAAGAACCTTAGAGACAATACATACACCGGAGTAACACCTTTACCAGACTTGAATGAAGAGGTCGACGAGGATTGTGACGGGGTCGATCTTAACCGCAACTACCAGTTTGAATGGGGCGCACCATTAGGAGCAACAGGCCCTCTAATCCCCGGAACATGCTCGCCCGCAGAAGGTGAATTAGACGGTTCAAATAACGATGTTTACAACGGCCCAGTCGACGATCGAGATAACGATGGAGACGGGCAAATCAATGAAGACCACGTTGACGGTAAAGACGATGATGCTGACGGCGTAACTGATGAGGATTGGTGGGGCGGCAACTCTGAGCCTGAGACGAAGTTCATCCAAGACATGACCGAAATGAACGACGATGATGGTGATGGTGCTAGTGAATTCAAATCTACCCTTACCCACCACTCATACTCAGAATTGATTCTGTGGCCATGGGGTCACTGCACTGATTGCGAGAGTCCAGACCATGCACAACTGCAATACCACGGTCAGCAAATGGCAGATATGACCCTATATGCCAACCTGCAGTCCTCTTCGCTATATCCAACCTCAGGTGATTTCTGTGACTGGCACTATGGTGTCCATGGCTCATACTGTTACACATCTGAAATCGGTACTGCATTCCATCAGCGACCTGAAGACATCGACCACATCGCAGTAAGAAACCTAGGAATCGGATTCTATATTGCCGAGATTGCTGACAACCCAAGGGAACGAGCCGACAACGGCATTGCTAATATTTCCAAGAATCAAAACCTACAATTGCCAGGTCTGGTTGACGTTCCACCAAAAGGTGATATTCCAATTGACATGTGTATATCCAATGACTTTGCATATTCGCTTAGTATGGATGTTTCCCATGTGATGTATCGAACAGTAAAGCCGAACCGTGCGCAGAGTGACTTTGGTCCTAAGGAATGGTCAACGACCGCTTGGTCGAAGTCGCCGCTGAGAGAGACCAGCTCGACCTGTAACCTGCTCAACGGCGAAAACGGTACGGTGCTACGCTCCAATCTCCCAATTCCAGACACCGTCTCAGGACAGGTTCACTACAAGGCTATGCTCGGGACACTCAGCGGTGGTGACTTGTATTCTTATCCACCAAATGGTGACTATTACGTCTTGGAAATCGATTACCGTGCTGACTATGGTGGATTGTTTGGTGCACTGTTTATGTTCGTGATTGTTGCAGGATT
>DAWS01000065.1:1980-2692 GCA_002506025.1 Euryarchaeota archaeon UBA111
GAATTCGCCGATGCCATCGCGGAGGGCGGCAGTTAAGCCGAGGTGTTCGTATGGCTCAGTCAGACCAGTTCAACGGCCGTTTAGGGCTGATATTTGCCTCGATCGGTGCGGCGATTGGAACCGGTAACATTTGGCGCTTCCCAAGGATGGTTGGCGCTAACGGCGGTGGAACATTTCTCATACCATGGCTAATCTTCCTGTTCGCATGGTCAATCCCACTAGTGATTGCTGAATTCGCGATGGGTAAGCGAAGCAGGACCGGAACTATTGGTACCTTCAGAATTTTTGCCGGCAAGAAGTTTGCTTGGATGGGGTTGTGGACTGCGTGGATTTCAACGGCCATCGGGTTCTATTACGCCATTGTTGCTGGTTGGACAATCAAATATTTCCAACTAGGAATTACCGGTGGTCTAACCGGCGAGGGTGTTGACACAACAGAAGTGTGGAACTCATTTTTACAATCACCAGGACAGGTTATCTTCTTCCAATTCTTGGTAATTGTTCTAACTCTGGCTGCGATATGGAAGGGCGCTAAAGCTATTGAGAAGGTAAACGTTGTTTTGATGATATCCCTCTTTGTTTTACTATTCATGTCGCTATTCTTGTCATTGTGGATGGACTTTGAAGATGGCAGTTTAGATGGCGCGACATTCATGTTTTCAGTCGACTTTGATTTGCTTTTTGAGCCAGAAATTTGGATAAATGCGCTGTC
>DAWS01000065.1:3083-3559 GCA_002506025.1 Euryarchaeota archaeon UBA111
TACATGAGAAAAGATGAGGATACAGTGCTGAACGCATTCACTATGGGTCTAGCCAACAACAGTATCTCAATTATTGCTGGTCTAGCCGTATTGTCTTCGATATTTGCCGTTAGTAGTGATCCTCTTGCTACTGTTACTGGTGGCTCTTCTGCTATTACCTTCCTCGCTCTACCAGAAGTGTTCGCACAAGCCCCTGGCGGCGCAGTAGGGCCATTCATTATGATGTCAGGATTCTTCCTAGCGTTATCCTTCGCAGCGCTAACCTCGATGATTTCAACCGTTGAATTGTGTGTCAGAAACTTCGTCGACCATGGTTACAACCGCGAGCGATCTGTGGCGATTACTGGCTTGGCTTTGTTCATATTTGGTCTGCCATCGGCGGTGATTTGGATTAAGCTCGACTCATCAGGCGTAGCATTCCCAGAATTTTTGGAAGTGCAGGATCACATCTGGGGTTATGGTTTGATGTTCTCTGG
>DAWS01000038.1:0-123 GCA_002506025.1 Euryarchaeota archaeon UBA111
TTCACCATCGATGGAAAAAGGTGTACACCACTTTCATCGGTTATTGACCGATTAAAATCAGAACTTATCTTCTGCTGGCGCACCTGTTGTAACGTTACCATCTTGGTCGATGATGATCGGTGT
>DAWS01000038.1:467-3774 GCA_002506025.1 Euryarchaeota archaeon UBA111
GGGCAGTTGCTGGAAACCCAAGTTCGGGTTGCCCATTCACAGATGTCGTAACCTCCAGATAGTATTCCAGATCGCTTGATGTATCCTACCTTGACGATATCTTTGTCTTTGGATAGAACATTGCCGAGTTGTTGGCTCGTAGTGCCGTGACGCATGGTGCTATTGATATGCTCCAAAATTTCCGCAGTATTTCGGGGTCGTTCTCCTAAAAATTTCTTAATTTTCTCTCTAATCCTGGTCGTTTTCATCATTATCACTCCTTCGTCACGCAGCGCATATCCACTGAATAATTGCCACTAAACCACAGGAGACTGGTTGGTGATATAATAGTTCCTCCAGAATTGTAACTTTGTTACATTTAGGTACGAAATTAAGTGTAAAAAGTGAACTGGTTGTGGGCTATTGTAAGTAAACGCCTACTTTTCCAGTGGAAATATGTAACTAAATGTAACTATAAAAGAAATGTAAAGTCAATATTATAAATCATGGACATTTAGCAACCCCTGAGGTGACATTTTTGTCCAAGACTAGGATTAGGAGTCGGTATCAAAGGCAGATTCTTGGCTGGCTAACAGATAATAGCGGTTCAGTATCTGAAATTTCCAAATCGGTCGATATAAGAACGCCACACACTTCACTTGCTTTGAGTGAACTTAGAAAAAAGGGCTGGGTTCACCGGGATGACAACTATGGAATAAGAGGGTCTATTCATAGCATAACAGAGCTCGGACGGACAAGATTAGAACAAGATCGACTCGAACTATATACAAAATATGGCAATAAGTTGGATGATAGATATGACGGAGTTTTGCTAGAGTCAAGCGGCGGTGAATTGCTACTTTGTTACCAGAAAAGCCCACCAAATTCACTTATTGCCTTACCAATCGACCCATTTATCATCATTCCAAATAATGAAGATAACTCCACTGGAACTGAGGGGGTGATTTGGGCCTCGGTAATTCCTGACTCAATCAAATGGTACTCTGCAGAGACGATGAAACAGATTAAACCACCCGAACAATTGAATTTTGGAACCTTAGATGCATATCTGCAAACCACAGCATCCTTTGCTTTGGTTCGGGTAAAATTGCTAAAGCCAATAACTCAATGGAATGTTCCCCCGGGGACAGTTTTTCGAACACCTAATTATTCCCAAAGTGAATTACCGCCGTTAATCTCGACTGGAGAGTTTAGTATCGGAACTATACCAAGCACTGATATCGAAGTTACATGGACCAATAGATTACATGCACACCTAAGTTCTGAAATCGACATCAACCTACTGATAAATGCCTTTTCAGATGAATCTGTAATTTTGCGCAACAGTCCAATAAAACAAGAACGACCAGCACTTCCAACTGGCAGCATCCTACACTGGCTACGACAGCGTCACAAGAGGATGAGCGATGAAAGTCTCTTAGCCAAATTTCAGCACATTAAATCATCGATTGAAGATGGATCTCTCAATACACTCAGTATGCCAATACAGAGGGCTCTTGCTCGGGATTTTGGTTATTGTGAATGGATAGACGAGTTACCAAATAATATCGAAATATCAAACATTTCAACTGAGGGCTTGATGTCAATTATTACTCATATCCGTTCTGAATCCACTACTGATTATATTGTTGAATGGGACTGGGATATTGACCGTGATCTTGAATATCTTACCAATTTATTGCGAGACACAAGGTGTCGGTTATTGATAACTAAAGCGGGTCCAATGGTGAAAATTCCATCCTCTCTAGCGAGCCTTGTATCAATGCCAGAGTTGGCTATAGCTGAGTTGAAACTGCCAAATAATCACGTCATTAATGTAGAGCTTAGCAACAAACTTAGCCGACAGGTGAATGTTGCTCACAGTGTGATTCCAAGCAGTGCAAAAGAAATGCTCGAATCATTTGAATCTGGAGAGTGGAATCTCAACGCTATGACAGACGCCTCGGATAACTTTACCTTCCGCAATGAAATATGGCAGGCGTTGAACAAATATCCAGAGGGTGATGAGATTTGGGCCAATAATATTGAATTTGACAATCCATTGGCTGCCTGGATTGCCACACCAAGTGACTTTAGGGCTAGTCGCTGGGTCAGGGTTGTCAGTCGCATTGAAGGACAATGGGCTGATTTGCTAGATTACCATGACATTCCCACTAGATTATTGATCTCAAGTCTTAGTCTGGCTGGTGACCAATGGCGATACTCAGCGACAGAACAATTATCTCAACACTTTCTCAATGACAACCAAATTTTGGTTGAGATTTGTAAAGAAGATTGGGTTTCGATTCAAGCAGGTTCGATATCGAGTGCAATTTTGCTGGTTTGTGACAGATTACCGATAGAGTTCTCTAATTATGTTGGTGATGCAGTCGATCAATGGCTGGATTCACCAATATTCGCTGACAGGATACTAAAAGCACTATTTCGTCAGTCTAACTCAGGAGATTTCGACCGCTTCAATGTAATGGAAAAAGTAATGCTCGCATCAGAAATACACCCGAAAAATTCGATATTGTATAATTGGGGGCGTTATGTTAGTAGCCTGAAGAACTCGGAGATAATATCCAATGATGTGGCAAGAGAAATCATGTCATGGTTACCTTATAATTGGTGGTATGGCAATGCAGCTAACTGGTTGGTGGGTCAATTATCCAGTTCGGTTGGTCGGAGGTGGATAGCAGAACAATTGCTTCCATGGCCTGCATTGTTATTCCGGCTAGAAGGTGAGTTATGGGGGCCTCCAGGTTTTCCCAGTAAGTTCAACAGACAAGTTCCGAATACGGCAGAGTTACTTTTCATACCAATCATGCAGGATTGCATCGCTAAGGATTTCTTGATGGATACGTTTGATTTAGTATCATACAAAGAAGATCAAAACTATCGAGTAACAGCAAGAACACACCCAAAGTTGCTTTATTTAGTCAAGGATCTGTCAGAGTGGCCAGACTTCACACACGATGTTATCACAGAGGGTGCGCAAGAAATTGGTTCCCTATTATTCGGTATTTCTTATCATAAGAATGTTGGTTAATACGATGGATTCATTTATGATAGCCTAGACCATTAAATGCCGCACTAGCAACATCGGGCAGAGCTACTGTGAAATTGCAATGAAGTTCGATACCAATGTGCGGTCCGCTATCGAAGACCAAAATGACCCTCAGGGGAATGAATTTTGGGGCAAAAGCGGTAAACCATTTGGTAGGTTATGGGTCCTTGTGTGACGTAAGAATGAACTCAAGACAACCACCCTATCAAACAGCACGCCCCGGCACCGAGGGTCAGGCCTTGGAGCAATGCGATGAAA
>DAWS01000082.1 GCA_002506025.1 Euryarchaeota archaeon UBA111
CGACTGTGTTAACTGTTTCTTTACCGATATCCTTACCGATGTAGTGGGTCATTTCTGGGCCATCTTGTCTAGATATACAGATGTCTCCATCAAATAAATCTCCGATGTAATACAGAACGGTAGACTCTGCAAGATGAGGCGAGTTGTTCTTCTCGGAAAGATGGGTCAACACTACATTACGAGTATTGCTTGTACAAACCTCAGCTAAAAATTGGCCGGTTTGGTTATTCGATAAGTGACCACCTCTCCCTCGAATCCTCTCTTTTAGTGAATAAGGATAAGGGCCAGAGTCTAACTTTCTCTCATCATAGTTTGCCTCAATTGAGATATGTTCACAACCATAGACGTGTTTGACAAGTTCGTCTGTCCATGAACCTAAATCAGTGATAATTGCCGCTCTTTCTCCTCGATAACTGGCCACAAATGCAACATTGTCTGAGCCGGCATGCGGGACCGGAACTGGTAGAACAGTCAATTCATCCCCAATTCGTATCAAGTCTAAGTGACCAAAGTAAGATGTGAGCATTGGGTCTAAGCCAAGTTCCATGGCAGTTCTCTCATTTGCTAGAATTTTTGTGCTCCATTTCTTTTGCGCTATTGTCGCTCCACCGCCATGGTCGCCATGGTGATGGCTAAGTAAAACGCAATCGATTTCATCGGGTGCTATATTCAGCAATCCGAGACGTTTTTGTAACTGTGCTCCACTAAATCCTTGGTCGATTAGCACCTTCACATCATCTGTTTCTAGTAGCGTTGAGTTGCCTCTGCTACCAGTTCCCAAATGAGTGATTCGCAATGACATGCTAACATCGTCATGGGAACGCGTAAAGGTATTGAACAAATCGCTATTTACATACATAGATAGTTAATTTTGTTAATATCTCATTGATTTTCGAAGTAAAAATAATGATATTTTGTCGGAACATCACTCCATCATACTCTTAAGGGTAATCAGCGAGACACTAATTGCGAAGCATACACTATGTCTGAGGTGAACCTGTGCGGAGAAGTCAATCTACCCTGTTAACAACACTCGCAGTGGTGATAAGTCTTCTGTTTATGTCACAGTTTCCAGCCATTTCACCGGTTTCAAATGTCCACCCAGATGATACTGACCAAGAGCGTCCACCTACCACCGATTCAGATGGTGACGGAATTCCAGATGTCCATGAAAATCTGTTTACTGAGTGGGTAAACGGAACCACCGTTGACGGTCGAGGCTTTGCTATGGAAGGTCTGAACAAGGACGATGCATCTGATGCCACATTGGATAATGATTTAGACGGACTAAATGCCACTGAGGAATATTGTTGGCCCTATCCAGCAGAATGTACCGACCCAGGTTTCCTCAGAGGCCTGACAGGGGTTGTCGATGGTGAAGGCTTCAGGTCATATCTCGATCCGAGAAAATCTGATACGGATGGCGATGGCATGCCTGATGGATATGAAGCATACATGTGTTTGAGAATCGGAGGTTTCGATGTATTTGCTCAACGCTATACTTGCGATGATTTTGATCCACTGAATGCCAGCGATGCTACCAAGGACATAGACATGGATGGTTTCGATGTCAATCGAGATGGCATCATGAATCAAAATGAATGGTACACATCTAGTGAAGAGTATATTCATGGTGCACCAGCAAACCACACCACCGAACTAGACGGTCTATGGTGTAGCGCAACTTTGCCAGAAGGTGCTTTGCTGACGAATTGGCCCTTTATTCCAACCGGCACTAACGCAACATTCCAGAACTTGTTGTCTGCCTGCACAAATTCGGAGTCTCCAGTTGGTGAAGATTTGTGGTTAGGTACAGATCCGCTGTTAAAGGACTCTGACCGATATACTTGGGATGGATTTTCAATAAGAAGTTTATATCCTTCATTTGGTGATGGCATACCAGATGGCTGGGAAGTGCACTTTGGCTTAGACCCTCTAAATCGAAGTAGTGCCCTAGCAGATGAAGATTTTGATGGCTGGGATGCTAACCGAGATGGGGTTCTATCTCCCGATGTAAGCAGGACTGAAACGGCTCTTGCTCTGGGTGAGCAGCTATCTAATATCGAAGAATACAAGATCTATTTTGACGATGGGAACAAAGTAATTGCCGGTCTAAAATCTATTGAACTCGGGTCGGAATCATCTACTTTGATTCAATATCCGATATCATTTGCTACATCAGGTGATGGAATCAGTGTCATGCACCACGATGTCAGAGCCATGGATTCGGTTGATTCAACACTTTATGTGACCACAAAGTATGGGATAACCGTTATTGACACCACAAGTCAATCTAGTAATGATTACTGGATGCCACAAGGAGTTATTTTGTATGATGCAGAATTATTGTATGATTCGGACGATGAACTCTACGCAATTTCAGTTGCTTCTAATTTTGGTTTAGGAGTCGGACGTATTTTGAATGATGGTTCGATAGAAGGCGCTCAAGCATGGGATTGGTCATTATCAGAACCAATATTGGAAATTGAAGAATTGAAAGTAAATAGCCCGAATAACCAGATTATTGGCCTTGGTGTTGCCGGTGTTGGTAATGTTTTCGAGATAAGTAACTCTGGGCTAATTGAAGAGATTCACGCCGTCAGTGATGCAGTTGTCAATCAGTTGTTCAATGGTAATGCCACAGTGACAGATATAGAGCACGGTCTGGCTGATGGTAATCTGACTTTATTCATTGCTACTGATAGAGGCCTGTTGATTTCTGAAACAAATTCAGGCAGGGATGGAGATTCGGCAGACTGGAGATTTTATTTTACTACTGAAGACACCGGGATTTTTGCCTCAATCAACGAATTGAGAACCTTGCCGATTGGTAGCGATGAAAATCCTGCGGAAATCAGAGACATACACTTAGACGGTCCATCCACAGATAATCCTCAGGTGCTATGGTTTGGAACTCCCTCAGGACTTCACCAGATGAGGCTAATCGACGGTGTGATAAGTCATAGTGGACTGCTCGAAAACCCAGGTTCAGAGGAAATTAGCACTAGAGACATCAACAATATCAGAGCAATTCATACCACTGGACAGCAAATTATACTGGGTTCTAATGCCGGAACATGGATGGTCTCAGGTGATTACTCAAACGTTTACGAAATCGCTGAACAAGAGCTTATACCAGGCTATGTAAGCGAGGTTATTACCATTGGTGAGGCCAACAACATGACCGTTTTCGGTGCTGCTGAACCTGGCGAATTTTCTAACTTAGAGTTAATGAACCCAAAGTCAAATGATTCAGATAGTGACGGTATGCCTGACGGTTGGGAAATTGGTAATGGCTTAGACCCAACAGATCCTTGGGACGCCTTGCTAGATTTCGACTTTGATGGCTTAGATTTAGATCAGTCTGGTGACGGCATATATGAGCGCTTGTGGACAAATCTGGATGAATTTAGGTATACTCAGCGAACTGAAGGAGGCTACAATTCAACCAATCCAAACATTGGCGATACAGACGGTGATGGGCTAACTGATGGTCAGGAATACTTTGGTTTCTTCTTTGAAAGTAGTAATCTGTGGTGTTATTACAATGTTCAACTAGAGTACATCTGCGATAGTCAAATCGGGGCAGCAGCGAACCAAACTTATCTCGAATCTTCAATTGCCGATGTCGGTACTGACCCAACCAATCATGACAGTGATGGTGACGGGATGCCTGATGGTTGGGAAATTGAGCATAGGCGATGGGTTGGATCAACCTACACTGGTGGAAATAATTGGTCTTTGGACCCAAACCGTCCTGAGGATGCTACATGGGATGCCGATGGGGATGGGCTGCAGAATTTATGTGAGTATCAATGGAGTCAATTAAAGTATGACGCAATGCAAGGTTTGCTACTAGAATCTCATGGTGAAAATGTCTCAAATGCTGAGAATTGGACGGAGTCAGATCCCAACAACATTGACTCGGATGGTGACACATTACCAGACGGCTGGGAGGCATCTTATTCTTGTTCTTGGGCTGCTAATAGGGCAGGGATTAATCCTCTAAACGGTTCTGATGCGCTTAACAATCCCGACAACGATGGTTTTGATATCAACCGAGACGGTATTCTTCAGCCCAATGAAGCGTTTGTCAACTACCTTGAGTATCACCTGCGTGATGATTTATTCAATCTAGAGAATCCGGTCGACTTCGATAACCTACCATTCGGATTTTCAACTGACTTGTTTGATAATATAGGCGCAAATGGTAATCCTGAAGCCTCTTATTCACAACGTGCTGCAGGTTCTTATTTAGCAGCACAAAACTCCCTAGATGCCGGTGCAGCAGATCCTCTTGACTCAGATTCTGATGAGGATGGTATGCCTGACGGTTGGGAAATTTGGTTCTCACGTTGGGATATTTTGCAAGATGAGTGGACGCTAAACCCATTACAACCTGCTGACAGGTGGCAAGATGCAGATGATGACGGCATGACAAATTGGGAGGAATATAATGCAATCGACCCATTGCTTACTGAAACGGATGCTAATCGCAGTTCACCTAAATGGTTTGTAACAACCATCGGTAGTGCATATACATTCCAAGCTTGGGCGGGAATCGACACAGACTTGTCATTCGGTTCATTCGTCAACGCCACTCAAAGAAACCTTACTGGGATAACTGGTGATCCAAATAATGTCGACACTGATGGTGACGGGATAATTGATGGTGTCGAGTTATTATTTACCACATGGAATTCTTCTGCGCAGACTTGGACACTCAACCCATTAACACCTGGCGACGGACTGTTTGATTCAGATGAGGATGGTTTGGTTGATATCCAAGAATTCGCGCTTGTCACATCGAATCCAGATAATGGTATTGAACATCCTTCAGACGCCCCGCTACTCCATATTGACGGGGATCTGCTTCAACCTACTGAAAAGACTCAGCGGATGTTTAACATGCTAATATCAAAAGAAACTAGAGGCAAACGTTTGCTTAATGACTTCAATGATTGGCAAAATGGTGAACCTGCTAATGCATTTATTTCGATACTAATGGGAATAACTGACCCAACCAATCCGGATACAGATGGCGATGGCATGTATGACGGATTCGAGTATTGGTTCGCCGAGTGGGATTTAGAAAATAATCTGTGGAGTATCAATCCACTTATTGATGGCGATGTGCTATTAGACACTGATGGCGATAGTTTTGATTGCGATGGTGATGGCAATATTTCGCTTGATGAGCGGTTTTCTAACCTAAGAGAATGGGAATCGCGGACATGGGGCAAATACTCCGAACGTAACACCATACCACAAGAGGTCGGAATTCTAAGTTTTGGAGATGATGCAGTTAATGCTTATATCGAAGAATTAGGCTATACTTATTTTGAAGCAACTGAGGCGCTATACAATGATTTTGCCTCTAAAAGTCCGGAAAGTGCCGATCGGATGCAGAGAATAAACTCCTACGATGAAAATAATTTCAATCGCACACTAATTGGTGTTGCTGACCCCACCAGTAGTGATTCAGATGGCGATTCTATACCTGACGGCTGGGAATATTGTTATGCAATCTATGGCATGCCAGATGTGACTACACAGAATCATTGGGCAGCGAATCCAATAAATCCACATGATGTAAATTATGATGGTGACAGTGATGGTTGGTATGACCGAAATGCCGTCGACATTCCTGCAGAACAGGGAACATGGGATGACCGTAACTTCATCAATAGTGGAGTTATTATTCAGCCCGGTCCCGGTTCTCTACCATTTACGAACCTGATGGAATGGAATAACAACACACGACCGGATTTGAATGACACAGACGGAGATTCAGTAACTTGGCTGACTCAGGTAGTTAATGGTGTAGTTGTATCCCATCAAATCGATTACAACCTAAGCGATGGTCGTGAAGTATTCAAGTATGGTATTAATCCGACCGACAATGATACTGACGGCGATATGTTGCCTGATTGGTATGAATACAAAGTGGCTTGGAATGAGTCCAACGACAATTTTTCCTCTTATCTGCAAATAAAAGTTGTCTGGATTGATTCTTTGACCGGAGGCGAATGTGATACCAATACTGTATCATGTCTGCCATTATCATCTGATTCTAGTACCCTGTCAAGACCAGAATTAGAATACACTTGGTTTACTCTCGACCCAGCAGACCCAGTGGATGCAAACTACGACCCCGACAATGATGGCAATTATGATTGTTCAGGAGCTGGTTGTAGCTATGAACCATACACTAATTTCCAAGAGTTCTACATGATAACCGATGAAGATCTGACATCACCAAACGCAGTCAGACTGGCGCCCTTGGTTTATCAAGGAAGTCCGGTGGAGGAATGGTGGCAGTTTAGAGGTTACACACTTGGCCTGGGTGAACCCTCTGAAGCATCAACAAATTATCTGAAAATGGACAAGCAATCCGCTACCGACTTTAGGTATGTGCTCATAATTGATGATAATGACAATGACTTCCTGACGCTAGACTCAACCGATGATGAAACCATGGTCTCAGGTGCTCAAACTGATCAATGGGAGATATACTATGCAAGTTCTCCACAAACTGCGCCTGTTCGAGCAGTCGGAGAACATGAACTAGGATGGTATATGATGGACTTTGATGATGATCATTTAGCCGAGGGTAGCAGCCCAATCAACTGGGATACAGATGGAGATTGGATAGTCGACTGGTTTGAAGTTAATGATGATGAGGAGGATGGCTTACGGGGTGACTCTTCACCGATACGCTATGACTCTAGACAGACTGGCTGAGCATGGGTAGTGTTAATTTGTCTGAAGAAGCCATTGACGGACTTGTAACCTTGCAGGAGCGTATGGTCAATCTAATCAAACAACTAAACATGCCGCTGGTTGAAGTGAGCATGGTTATTCAAAATATGATTAGCCCAATGCTAGAATCACTGAACAAACATGCCGTTGAGAATGCACTTGAGTTGCCTGATAGGATAATGAATCAGTGGCCAATAGAAAAACCGATTCACGATGAGGTAAAATCCTCACTGGCAGTTGAGAAGATTTTGTCAGTGATAGACGAGGAGAGGATGGATATATTGGAAACACTAGTACGAGTCACCATGGTTGAAACCGAAATGATACTACTCGATGGTATTGCGGCGCTACGAATGTGGGAGCATCTCGCTAGGACACAATTAGCAAATATCACCTCTCCCGGACAACTATTCTCGCCGATTGAAATACCCGAGGATTGGTAACAACATTTTCAAAAGTAAAGCCCTGCGCTGTATCATGCCAAATCATAAATCAATGCCATTGATGCTGTGTGCACTGATGCTTCTAGCATCGCTTTCTGGTTGCTTTGGCAATAATATTTTCATTCCCGAGGACAAAAAGGGGATACCGGGTGGACTGACTATGGCATGCCTTAGTTCAGCAAAGTATACTTCAATGGTTGTTGAAATTGATTATGAATCTGGTTACGCACCTGAACAGAGTTCAATCGACCTACTCAAAACCAGACTGCAAGAAGTATGTGATAAACCAAATGGCATAGAAGTTTCTTTGACTGAGACAGATTTTGACCAATCCGGTTCTTGGACTGCGGATGATGTGCGAGAAAAGGCGTGGCAGCACAAATCGAATGACCCACTAACCGGCTCGACATTATACTGGCAGGCGCTTTTCCCTGCGGGTGGCTACAGTAACAATGACGTACTGGGCGTGGCAGTGGATGCATCTACAGTCGCCATTTTCAAAGATGCAGTAGAGGACGCTGAAGGGCCATTCTTTAGCCGACCATCCGCTGAGGAAATAGAGAATAGTGTACTAGTTCACGAGTATGGGCACCTACTAGGATTGGTTAATTTGGTGTATAAATCGCCTGTCGACCACGAAGATGAGGATCATCCGGGACATTCCAATAATGAAGATTCAGTAATGTATTGGGCGGTTGAATCGGCCGATTTGAGTAATATCATAACTGGTGAATTACCGGACGAATTCGACAATGATGACCTTAACGATTTAGCTGGAATGTTAAGCGGTGAAATCCCAGTTCGCGATCAGTTATGGTTGCCTTAATTATTTATTTCAGCGACGAATTTTGTTGCTTCACGCCATGCATCAAAAATGGAGTATGCCCACAGAACAAACCATAACACAACGGTCAAAGCGAGCGGAATTTGTAACAACGCTAAGTCAAACCCTTTCTGGTGTTTCCTGTTAAAATGGTGGCCAAGGAAGGCGAATGGTATCGCTGCGAGTAAAGCGGCTACTAACGGTCTTAACGCTCCCCAGAAACCAACGCCGAGAGTCATTTCTCGCCATATTTGCTTGAATACTTTTACACCTGTAACCAGCTTGCTTTGATCTGGTTCGTTCTTGGCAAAATTCGATTCAGCCATATTGACTCATCACCCTGACTGCCGTTCAGCATGTCAATATAACGCATAAATGTATACCAACATGTCAATAGTTTGAGCACATTAGCCTAGCCATGGCGAGAATTTTATTGACTGGATTCGAGCCATTCGGCCAAAACACCGACAATGTATCTGAAGTAATTCTCCAGAGGCTTGGTTCATCAATTCTTCTAATAGACCCATGGCATGAAAAAAGAAGTGGAAATACTGTTTCTCCGAGTATTAAGGTGGCAATTGACAAACAACTGCTCACCGTAGATGAAGCAGGTTCAGTTACGGTCGCACAGCGATTACAAAATGGTGAAAGATGGGACGCGATTATCCATATGGGTCTATGCGAGGTATGTGATTCTATTAGATTCGAAACTCGGGCTCAAAATATTCTAGACATGCGAATTCCAGACAATAACGGTCGCCAAATAAGAAATCAAATCATTGGTGATGATAATATATTCTGCAACCCCGACATAGTCTCAGCAATGCGTTTCCCAGAATTAGAATCGGTTGAAATATCTACTGATGCCGGCACTTACCTCTGTAACGAAACATATTATCGAACCCTTGAGGCTATGTCAAGAACCCATCCACAGAATGGCTCTCCAGTATGCTTCATTCATTTCCCAAGCCCAACAAAACAATCCGTTGAAACGTCAATCAAGATATTGCATAAGATAATTTCTCGATTATTATACAAACCAGTAATTGATGTGGCTGGAGCCGTAATTTTAGACGACGATAAATTCATCCTTGCTAAGCGTAAATCAAGTAAAGATATGCCGGGCTTTTGGGAATTTCCAGGCGGTAAAATCGAGAGTCAGGAGTCGGCAGAATTGGCAGTATGTAGGGAATTGAAGGAAGAATTTGGCGTTAGTTTCGTCCCAATTGAAATCATAGCAAAACACTACCATGAGTATCCCAAGTTTTGTATCAATCTGATTATAATTGAGGTCTCAGGTGATGCCAATCAAATTTTTGACAACCGAGAACGATGGACCTCGCACGATGAAGTTTGTTGGTTTGATAATCTTGAGGGAGTAAAAATTGCTCCTGCTGATGAGCAACTAGCATCGATGGTAATCTCTCGGATTAATGCCAAGTAGAGGCATCTCCATCCACATTCATCATCCGCTCGTCATTCACTTTCCGTGGAACTACATCCCTACCTTTGTGTCATGTAGCAGCTTCAATCCAAGCCGGAAGGTCTTCTCCAGACAATTCTATTTTGATTACACCACCCAG
>DAWS01000079.1:0-2941 GCA_002506025.1 Euryarchaeota archaeon UBA111
CCCCAAACATATGCTTCACCCACTCTTAATTTTACCAGCGAATCACTAACATATTCCTTATTGTTTGAGATTTTATATGCCGCCCAAATCAACGTTATTGACAACAAAATATCATAGATATCAGGATTGATCTTTAACATACCACCGACGAATGCCATTGGGACACTAGTCATAACGAATGGAATTGTCAATTTTGGGTTGTGAAAACCAGCCTGACGATAATGATAGAAAGCTATCGAGGCAACGACTAGGTTCATCACCCAAACATGCTGTTTTAACCATACATGGCTCATCAATCCAAATGAGGTAAGAGATAGTATTGCGAGGTAACCAGATGCTCCACCATGGCCAACACTGGAGTATAATGCCGCAATTACTACCAAACCAGTAAATAGCAAATATAACTCATACTGCAGATTTATCCCTGCTCAAGCCATAATATCAAAGCACATTTTGTTTTGGGAGCCATATGAGCAAACAATACCCATACTTCATCTCGCTGGATGAAGCGGTAAGTATTTGCAATGAATATCAAATAAAACGGTCTACCGAGACAATTTCAATCAGCAATGCACTCAGTAGAGTGTTGGCTACTAGCGTGATAGCAAAAGTTGACGATCCGGGGTTTGACAATTCGTCGATGGATGGGTTTGCAGTATTGCATGCAGATACTCTAAAAGTACCTGCGAAATTAACCATCGTTGGCGTATCAAATGCTGGGACAAAGGAGCAACCGTGTATCGAGAAAGGAGAGGCGCTAAGAATCATGACAGGAGGCCCAATGCCCAGCGGTGCAGACTCAATAATCCCCATTGAACTGTGTACTATTGAAGGTGACGAAGTTATTTTACAGGAACCCTCGAAACCTAATTATGTTAGGAAAAAAGGTGAAAATTTTACTCAGCAGCAGGAATTATTCCCGGCTGGAACCATAATGTCCCCGGAGAAAATTTCTCTCTGTGCTGCTGCCGGGATTTCAGAAATTACAGTTTACAAAAAATTGAAAATTGCTGTTATTTCAACCGGTGACGAATTGAAGAATCTAGGTGATGAATTGACCTTCGGTCAAATATACGAATCCAATTCCTACGGGCTCAAATCATTGATAGAAATGTATGGACATGAAGCAACGAGATTCCCTTACGTGATTGATGACATAAAACTTCTACGCGAAGCCCTTGATGATGCGGCTAAAAATTTCGATTGCATCATCACATCTGGGGGCGTATCGATGGGAGATAGGGATTTTGTTAGAATTATCATGGAGCAGGAAGGTGAAATAAAATTCTGGCGGGTTAAAATGCGGCCAGGTTCGCCACCTATTTTCGGTCTATGGAACGGTACTCCAATATTTGGCTTACCGGGCAACCCAGTAAGCAGCCATGTAGTATTTCGAGCAATTGTTGGGAAATGGCTGACTGCGTCGACAAATACTTCAGATTATAATAGCAAATATATCAGCGCAACATTGTCTGAAGACATAAAAACCCAGTCCGGTTTCACCACGTTTAGAAGAGTTGAATTGTTTGAGAAATCCGGAATTACATATGCTCGCTTGAAAGGACATCAAGGCTCTGGTAATATTGCAGGCATTGCACAAAGCGATGGCCTTACAGTAATTCTTCCCGATGAAAAAGGTCGCAAAGGGGATGTCTGCAAAATTCTGTTATTGTAGGTGATAACATGAAAAAAACCGTTACTGATAGTGTAGAATTATTGACCTTCCTCAAAGAGATATTTACCAATACTTCTACCAATAAACTACGCAAAATGCTGACCACGGGACGCGTAACAGTGAACAATACTGTGATCCATAAAGCTAAACACATACTCGTTCAAAATGATGTAGTTGAGATCGGTGATAAAACCACCAAGTCCCCAACCACTTCAACAAATATACCAATTAAAAATCTTAAGATTAATCTCATCTACGAGGACGAATACATACTTGTAGTCGAAAAACCACCAAAGGTTCTTTCTGTTGCAACAGATAAACTAGAATCAGAGACATTACACGCAAAATGCGTTGATTATCTAAAACAAACAGACCCAAATGCATGGGCATATATCGTTCATCGTTTAGACAAGGAAACTTCCGGAGTTATGTTGTTAGCGAAGCATAAGTCAGCTAAAAATTACCTTCAAGAACAATTTGCTGAAAGAGCAGTATACCGAATATATCATGCCTTAATTGAAGGAGTCCCCGTGGATGAATTAGGCACAGTGAAACAATATTTACTCGAGGATAAAAATCTCAACATTAAGACTACAACTAAATCTCACAAAGATGCCAAGTTAGCCATAACACATTGGGAGGTCTTATCGACAAATAATGATTCATCAATTGTCAGGGTTATGATAGAAACCGGGCGCCGTCACCAAATTAGAATGGCGATGAAATCCCTTGGTCATCCAATTGTGGGCGATCTGATTCACGGCGCAAAGACTGACCCATTTTCACGAATCTGTTTGCACGCAACCTCGTTAGAATTTTTACATCCACAAACCGATGAACCAGTAAGGTTTGAATCATCCCAACCTTTTACCACACTATGAAGTAAACCACTCATTCAAATAGAGGACTTATTGAACTCTTGCCATCCAATTATGATTAGGTGAAGGCCATGAGTGATAATCAAGACTGGATAACTGTACGGGGAGCCCGCACTCATAATTTGAAGAATATTGATGTTAAGCTTCCACGGGGAAAATTCGTTGTGGTTTCTGGTGTTTCAGGCTCCGGAAAATCCAGCCTCGCTTTTGATACGCTTTATGCAGAAGGACAACGACGATATGTTGAGAGTTTATCCTCATATGCTAGACAATTTATCGGGCAGATGAAAAAAGCTGATTGCGACGGTATCGAAGGTCTATCTCCCGCCATCTCAATAGACCAAAAGCAAGGTAGCCACAACCCGCGTTCAACGGTAGCGACTGTTAC
>DAWS01000079.1:3354-8251 GCA_002506025.1 Euryarchaeota archaeon UBA111
GTGCAGGAGATTGTCGACGATATACTATGGAATTTAGAAGAGCATACTGTTGCGGTTTGGTCTCCAGTAATTAGAGCCAGAAAAGGTACGCATCAAGATTTATTCCGTCAATTAGTTGAACAGGGCTTCCTCAATGGTAAGGTAAACGGTCACGATGCCGAGTTTGAGACTCCCCCTCAATTAGACAAAAACTTCCGTCATGATATTGATGTCAGAATTGACCGTTTCGTTTGTCGACGGAAATCTAGACAACGGCTAACCGAGGCTGTTGAATCAGCATTACGTCTAGGTGGCGGAGCGCTTGCAATCGAATCACTGAAAGAACCCTCTGAGAATTTACCGCTACCCAGTGGCAGCAAATCCAGAGACAATAAGGCCGGACAAATTATTTCATGGTCAGAGGATTTTGCATGTCCAGAACACGGGGCATTCATGCCAGAACTTTCCCCTAGAGTGTTTTCATTCAATTCTCCGCTTGGCGCTTGTAGCAGCTGTCAGGGGCTCGGTGTGCAGCGACAATTCAATACAGAGTTAGTCGTTGATTATGAATTGTCAATTAACAATGGTTGTGTAAGGCCGTGGAAGCGGTCTATGTCCCCCTCATGGTATCGAAGGCTGCTAGAACAGGTTGCGGATTACTACAATATTCCCATTCATGTGCCATTCAAACTACTCTCTGACGATGAACAGGACATATTACTGTACGGTTCAGGATCTACAGTAATTAATTTTCATTTTGAATCTGACAATGGGTCGGTCTACAAGATGAATAGGCCATGGGAAGGCATTATACCTCGTCTGGAAAAGACCTATACTGAAACCTCATCTGACAGGACTCGTAACAGGCTGATAAACTGCATGACAGACCTCCCCTGCTCAGAATGTAACGGTGAGAAACTGAATGCCGCAGCAAGACATGTGACTGTTGGCGGCATTCGTCTACCAGAGGTTTCCTCGTGTTCAATTCACGATAGTCTTGAACTGGTAAGGGCTTGGCGTCCAGAAAACGAACGAGGGCCGCCGGAAGAATATGCTGATCAGGTTGAAACTCTCGATGAAAAGAGCTTATTCATCGGGAATGAAATTCTAAAAGAAATAGAAAGCCGTTTAGATTTCCTCAATAGCGTTGGCCTTGATTACTTAACATTAGATAGGAAAGCCAATACGTTATCGGGCGGAGAGAGCCAAAGGATAAGATTAGCAACTCAAATTGGTAGCAGGTTAACTGGTGTTATGTATGTCCTCGATGAGCCCTCAATTGGTTTACACCAGCGTGATAATTCCCGGTTGTTGAGTACACTTAGAGAACTAAGTGATTTAGGAAATACGCTAATTGTTGTTGAACACGACGAAGACACCCTACGTCAAGCAGACTGGTTGTGCGATCTCGGCCCAGGTGCAGGCCTAGAAGGTGGAGTAGTGGTGGCAAACGGGCCACCTGAAGAAGTAATGAAGAACGGGGAGTCAGTAACCGGTGCTTATCTCAGTGGCAAGAAAACCATCGCAATCCCAGGTAAAAGAAAAAAGCCGACCAGGGATAAAATCAAGATAAAAGGGGCTCAACACAACAACCTCCAATCCGTAAATGTCGACTTCCCACTCGGTTGTATGACTGCGGTATGTGGTGTTTCAGGGTCAGGCAAATCGTCCTTAGTATCAGGAATTCTAGCTCCAGCACTACAGAGGGCACTACACAATGCAGACACTTCTCCTGGTAAACATAAAACAATAGAAGGCATAGAAAAAATCGATAAAACGATCATTATTGATCAATCGCCTATTGGCAGGACGCCCCGTTCAAATCCAGCGACTTACACTAAGGTGTTTGATGAAATCAGAAAATTATTCTCACAAACAACTCTATCCAAGGAGCGAGGGTATACTCCCGGGCACTTCAGTTTCAATGTCAAGGGTGGCAGATGTGAAGCATGTAGTGGGGCGGGCTCAATAAAATTAGAAATGAACTTTCTACCAGATGTGTGGATAACTTGTGATGTCTGTGAGGGAAAACGTTACACTCGGGAATGCTTAGAAGTAACTTGGAAAGGAAAAACCATCCACGATGTCTTGGAGATGCCAATTGGTGAGGCGGTTAAATTCTTTGAGAATCACAAGAAAATTCACCGCACCCTCGATACACTCAGAGCAGTGGGTCTCTCATACGTCAGACTGGGTCAACCAGCAACCACTCTATCTGGTGGCGAAGCACAGCGGGTTAAGTTAGCTAGTGAATTACGTCGACCACCAAACAAACATACGGTTTACATCCTAGACGAGCCGACGACTGGCTTAGCACTATCAGACGTTCAAATGCTAATCGATGTATTGTTAGAATTACGCGGCAAGGGTCACACAGTAATCGTCATAGAACACCATTTAGACGTTGTCAAATCAAGTGATTGGGTAATCGATTTAGGTCCCGAGGGCGGAGACCGTGGTGGGCAACTAATTGCCTGCGGCCCGCCAGAGAAAATAGCCCAAAATGAACGCAGTTTTACTGGTCAATACCTCAAAGACATGCTCTGACATTCTTCCGTATTGTTCAAAGAGCGTATGCGCCGCCACCATTATGACCCCGGTGGGCGAATACTATGCAGATAACACGAGTTGAGGCAACCCCGAGGTCAGGCGAAGGCCTTCGAGATGTCAGAGGCGACGTTGTAAGACGCAGGTTGCAAGCAGACCACAGCATTCAGCTTACTGAAGTAAGGAGCATTGTTGGTTTTCTAATTAATTCTGACATCACGGCAGAACAAATCAGTCAAAGAGCAGACGATCTGTTTGCCGATCCGATAATTGAACACTCTCTAACAAATCAAACATTTTTGCAGTCAAAAGAAATTTTTGATCAAGTGCCTGATGCAGTTATTTCGGTAGGCTTCAAACCGGGAGTAACTGATAATCCTGGTAAAGCCGCCTTGGATGGATTCAGGACAATTTTTCCTAATGCAAGTATTGAATCAGACATCTCTACCTACATCACCTATGCTTTTTATGGGGTTAAAGACCAAGCAACCCCGGAATTTATTGCATCCAATCTCTACAACGGCTTAATTGAGCGAGCTCAGATTTCTACTGCAGAAATGTGCGAAAATAATGAGTGGCCGATGATTGAATATCCAGCAAGGCCGCCCCAAGAATTCAAGCAACCAGCGCACATAGATTTAGAAATCAATGATGATAAATTAATTGAAATCTCCGAAACAGGATTATTAGCCCTCAATCTTGAAGAAATGAAGGCTATCCAATCCCACTATCGTGATGCATTAGTTCGCCGCACTCGACAAGAGGTTGGTATAGTTGAGAACCAGCCAACTGACGTTGAATTAGAGTGTTTAGCCCAAACCTGGAGCGAGCATTGTAAGCACAAGATATTCGCCTCAAAAATATATCACAGGGATTTGGAAACTGGGGAGGAATCAGTTGTAGATTCCATCTTCAAGACCCACATTATGAAACCTACCCATGACATGCAACAAGAAGTAGACTGGCTGTTGTCAGTCTTCCACGATAATTCTGGAGTAATTGCTTGGGATGATGAATGGAGCGTATGCATGAAGGCTGAGACCCACAACTCACCCTCGGCACTGGATCCATATGGTGGCGCGATGACCGGTATAGTAGGGGTAAATCGAGATATTCTTGGCACTGGTTTAGGTGCAAGACCAATCGCTAATACTGATGTATTCTGTTTCGGCCCACCTGATTGGCAGGGAGATATACCAGAGAACCTATTCCACCCATCAAGAGTGTTGAGAGGAGTCCATTCTGGTGTTCGCGTCGGCGGTAATGAATCAGGTATACCAACAATCAACGGCGCAATAATCTTCGATGAACGCTATCTTGGCAAACCATTGGTCTACTGTGGCACAGTTGGATTAATGCCAAGGAAATTACCTGACGGCCGAGAATCGCACATAAAGACCCCAACAGCTGGCGATATTGTATACATGGTCGGCGGCAGAGTAGGCTATGACGGCATACACGGAGCGACCTTTTCATCACTAGAATTAACTGAGGAATCCCCATCAAGTGCGGTTCAAATAGGCGACCCGATAACTCAAAAGAAAATGATCGATATGCTGTTGGAGGCTCGTGATGCCGGATTAATCACTTGCATTACAGATAACGGAGCAGGTGGACTTTCATCCTCTATTGGCGAAATGGCCGAATATACCAACGGTTGTCGTATCGACCTAGCAAAAGTACCACTCAAACAACCAGGCCTGTCACCATGGGAGATCTTAGTCTCCGAGAGTCAAGAAAGAATGACTGTTGCAATAAAACCCAAAGATATTGAAGCATTCGAAGCGCTTGCGTCCCTACATGAAGTAGAAGCAACAGCAGTTGCTGAATTCACCTCTACAGGCATGTTCCATGTACAGTTTAATGAGGCAACTGTTGCTTACTTGCCAATAGAGTTCCTTCATGATGGAGTGCCACAGTTACAATTAGAATCAGAATGGAGCCCACCTAAGCACGAGCCATTCATCGCACCATCAGATGCCGACCACAATCAAGTACTACTCGACTTATTAGCCAGACCCAATATTGCTAGTAAGGAGACTTGGGTTAGGCAATATGATCACGAGGTTATTGCCCAAACGGCGGTAAAGCCCTTTGTTGGTGTTGAGAGAGACGGCCCCGCAGACGCCGGAGTAATCGCCCCTATCCATGGTAACCCACGCGGACTTGTGGTTTCCTGCGGCATTGCACCACGTTACTCTGATATCGATGCTGGCGCAATGGCGGCTGCGGCAATTGACGAGGCGGTTAGAAATGCAGTATGCGTCGGGGTAGACGTTGACAAGATTGCCGGGTTGGATAATTTTTGCTGGCCAGACCCAATCCAATCAGAAAAAACTCCAGACGGCAAATTCAAACTTGCCCAACTAGT
>DAWS01000104.1:0-2084 GCA_002506025.1 Euryarchaeota archaeon UBA111
CTAGGTATCGCAGGGCCAGATGACGATTACCCTCTTGCTGGTACTCTGAAGATACCATTCCAGTCTAACATCTCTCGAGTTTATGATGCAGTTACCGGTGTAGATGATCCAATTCCGGGGCTTGTCAGAGCTTCTGTTTCCAGAAATATTACCATAAATATCCCGTCAGTCCAGGAAGTGGATATTGTCCAGAAAGGTCCGTTTAACATACCGTTAGCAAACGAAACACTGCTAGCGCTGGAATTAGAAAACACTGGAAATGATCTTGCATCCTATCGTTTGTCTATTGTTGACGACCTGCCTGAGGGTTGGGTTGCTAGAGTTAGTTCCGCATCAAGTACAGTTGATTCCCTCGAAGCAGATATCGCTGACTGGCCAAGCGAAGGTGGACTCCACATTAGGGACTTTGACATTTACGTGACTACGGATGATTCAACTGCAGCGAACTCACTGGTTGATGTCAACGTAAAAGTTGAGGACCTAGATACTGGCATAATAGTCGCTGTAATCCCAGTAACTGTTAGGGTCGGGCCATCAATAGACCTAGAACTTTCACCGTTATCTCAGACGGTTGACATCAATACGATGCTCGGAGAAACCCCGCTTGCCAGAGTATTCATCACTAATACTGGCAACACTCCAACCAGCTACACGGTCGAACTAGATGAGTCTGAATCCGGCGAGGTTAATTTCACATTGGAGAGCCCAAACGAAATTCTGATTGCTCCCGGTTATACGGAAGCGGTTAAAGTTCGACTCTCGTCCAGCATCGATGCAGATTCTGCAGGAATATATCGAGCATTTTTGATAGTGAGTTATGGTGATGATGTTAATAGAAGTGCTGAAATTATCGGCAATGTAAGCGAGCAAAGTGACCTAAGCATCGATGCACCAAATCAGATTGGAGTGCTACCTGGTCAAGAGCAAGTTGTGGACTTCACGGTGATAAATTCAGGTAATCTTGTAGAGACATTCGATGTCGATGCTAGCGTAGAAAGCGGTTGGACAGTCGTCCCACAAAGTCAGCAGATGACTCTGTCAATGGATGAAGAAAATCAGGGAAGTGTTACTGTTACAGTGCCAAATTTAGGTGACGAAGAATCATTAACGGATGGCTCTGTCCACCTACTGCACATTAGTATAATCGACCAAGAGACCGACTTGCCAGTTGCTGCAGCGACTGTTAGAATGGTTATTTCTCCAATGTTTATCTTGGATTCAGTAGAGTGGCCAGACTATATGCAATATCACCGGCAGTGGGAAAGAACCTTCACTGCAACTGTAGTGAATGTTGGTAATAGGGATGTTACTGCAGACTTGGATTATTCAGTTAATGCACCTGGTGGAGTTGCTGAGAGCGATAAGTGGAGTTTGGCCGGTAATGTGCCAACAAGTTTGTTTATGCCGGTTGGACAAAACGTATCATTCAGTTTCGTCGTTAGTGCGACCGACCCAGAACCAGTTTTGTCGGACTTCGCATTACTCTCAATCCAATTCACGCCTCGAGATACCAGCGTTGACGGCTTAGGGTTCCTTAATTCAACCCTAAACATGTCAAGATTCTTTGAATCTGAAGATATTGATCTCAGACCAGATGTTAATGATGGACCGATTGACGTAGACATCACCTATTCCCACATACCAGTTGGGACAGCCACTGATTCGAGATACGAAATTGAATTGTGCAAGGCTGAAAGGTTGTATGATTTTGCTGCCGAAGGTTACGACGAGTCTGAATATCCTTGGTCCTTTACACTCGTTCTTGAGAATCAAGAAGTGGTCCTACCGCTAAATCCTGACGGCTGTAGAAGTGATGTCAATGATAACGAACACAGATATCCGTTAGGTGAGAGAGCACCTTGGGAGATAACCAACCCACTTACAGTAAGAGTCGATGCACCAGATAGGCCGAACATAATCCCTGAGGATGGATGGGATTTGACATTCCGGCTATTCAATGAAGATAACGCTAGTTACACAATATACAATGAATCCACCTTCACCTTCCAACTTGATGTGTTTGCAGACCCCAGCGTGGCCGAGGTTTGGATAAGTTCAGGAAGCATGGAAGAAGGCACTGATGC
>DAWS01000104.1:2463-2918 GCA_002506025.1 Euryarchaeota archaeon UBA111
GCAGATCTTGCATGCACAGCCTCAACAGTTCATACACAACAAGAGCCAATAACTCAACTCGGCCCTAACGAAGAGGTGGTGCTAAATTGGGCAATCACTTCTCACACAATTGATTGGTGGCGGCAATCGATTGATGGGACCTGTATAGTCTCTCTTGATGCGTCTATGATTTCGACGAATGTAGATGGTAATGACCGCTACGAATACAAGGATGAGGTCTATTCATGGTCGCCCGGACAATCATCATCATTCGTTGCATTCATCATTTTTGGTCTACTATCCTTGGTTCTTGCCAGACTTAACGGGCAAAATGAAAAGTTCCGATTGTTTTCAACATATGCCGGAATTTTGGCGTTTGGTTTTGCTTTCCACTTATTCAACATCGTGTATTGGGGCCCCGTAGTACTGCTCATAGCGGCGTTGTGGCTATGGCGCATGACGTGGATGAGCACTGA
>DAWS01000087.1 GCA_002506025.1 Euryarchaeota archaeon UBA111
CCCAGGGGTAAGTCCCATCAATGCACCAATAACTGGTTGTAATTTCTTCTTGCTACGTATGTATTCGACGAAACGTCCACTTGTAGCATATTGTAACCAACTGAACAAAAATACCATGGCAGCAACAAATACAGTAACAGCGAGAAAAGCATCTCGCATACTAACAACCACAATTTCTACGACTTCGTCAAGAGTGGCCATGGTAAAGCGACAGGGTTCAAATCAATAAGTCTTAGTCGATATACTGAATATGCATAACCTATTCTTCCTCGACATCATTTGCCATCATCATCGCTACAGGTCTAGTGCGTTCATTTTCGTCAAGGATTAATCTAGCAATGATGATTATTGGAGCACCAATAATAGCCCCAGCGATACCCCAGACCTGCGAAAACAACATCACAGTTAGAAGTAGGACAAACGGCGATATGCCTATTTTTGCACCTGACAGATTCGGTTCAACAAACGACCCGAAGACCTGCTGATTGCCAACTAACAGCAGAACCATCAATACTGCAGATAAAGGCTCTAACATAACAAATCCAATAATAACCGGAGGGATGGTGGCAAATAATGCACCTAATATTGGAATAAAGTCCAACAAAAAGCACAAAATCCCAAACAAAAACCAACCCGGTAAATCAAAACCAACTGGAGATATTATGATGGTCATTACCAATGCTTGACCAGCACTGCATGTCACTTTCGATACGACATATGCGGTGATGGAATCGGTTGATTCATTGACAATTTTCTTTGCCCTATCATATGAATTAGGAAACGCTGCACCAAATCTCTTGGCGATGGTATGCTCCTCAAGAACGATGAATAACAGGAATATCAAGACGGTAATCATCGTTCCAAAGAAGCCACCTAGAGAGCCTAGTATAGCTAATACAAATGTCTCGATATTGCTGGGTGAAGCAATGCCGGCAATTAGGTCTGCATCAGAAAATATGGCCTCAAGTCCGTATAGGTTTGAGTCGGCATATTTCGCTCGCTTTTCCTCAAAAGCCGCAGTTATTTCTGGCACTTCTTCGATGAACTGTGATAAATTGTCATAGAGAAAAATCGAAATAAAATACATCGAGATAATGAATGTAACAATCACAGTGGCGTAGGAAAATAATCGATTGCCTACTTTACGGTAGATATATTGTTCCGGCGGTTTTATGATGAAATAAAGTAGGACTGCAATCGCTAATGGCATCAATATTGACTTGAGATGAATTAGCGCTAGATATACTACCAAACCAACAATTGCGACACTTGCTGCGGTTGTTCGCTTCGAATCAATACCAACCTTGGATAACTCTTGCATGTCAGTGTGTTATGCCATTATTAATCTAAGGTTTACCCCAGAACATTCGTTGATGTGCCAATTTGGCTACATTATGTTGGTAATCAACAGAGTTAGATAACATTCTTGACTAACTCAACCAGATTTTGCGTTCTACCACAATAATGGCACCGCAATTGAAGCGGATCCCTTGACATCACTTTCAAACGGTGTGGAAGTGGCTCACGCGGATTTGAGGTTATGCAGTTAGACATCGTGCATCTAACCACATTCACAACCTCTGCACCGAGATTGATGGTCATTTTTTCGGCAACGGTGTAAGCTCTTATTATCGCTACATGCGCATCTGGTGCGACTAATGCTAAGCGATCTAATTCGCCCTGAGTTAATTCTCGGTCCTCTACTTTGATGATGTCTTTTGAGCCCATCTTTTTCGATGGAACGTTCATCACCAGAGAAACCGGCACTGAGGTCTTATCATTGATTCCAAGCATTTCGAGCACAGTCATTGCATGTCCCTGCGGTATGTGATCAATCACCGTACCATTCCTAATTGCGGTTACTCTTCTCATGCTGTGTTCATTTGACATCAAAATGCACTCCCTTCTTTCTCAACGTTTTTAGGCACAGAAACGCCTAATAATTTACACAATAGTGCCATTCTGGCGACTACCCCATTGAATGCTTGCTCAAAGTATCTAGCGTGTCTTGTAGCATCGACTGATGGATGAATCTCATCAACCCTCGGCAGCGGATGCATGATTATCATATTGGCCTTGACATCATTGAGATCGTTAGCATGTAACTTGTAAGCGCCAGCAACTTTAGCATACTCATCCTCATCAGAAAATCTCTCTTTCTGTATCCTAGTCATATAGATTACATCTGCATCTTTCATCATTGAATAGAGGTCTTCTGTTTCAGTAATTTTAGCCCCGTGAGCCTCTAAATCAGACACAATATCTCGTGGCATTCTCAAGAGGTCAGGACTGGCAAATACCAGTTCACAATCAAATCTAGTGAGTGCATGTGATAGCGAATGGACTGTTCTGCCATATCTCAAATCACCTGCTAAGACAACCTTTAGCCCATCCAGCCTGCCGTGAGCCTGTCTGATAGTGAACAAATCTAACATGGTTTGTGTCGGATGATGGCCAGCTCCATCACCACCGTTCAAAATTGGGACTCTAGCGGAATCCTGCGCATATTGCGCTGCACCCTGTCGAGGGTGTCGCATGGCAATTATATCGGTATATCCATCAACCATCTGGATGGTATCAAATAACGTTTCACCTTTAACGACTGATGATGTTTTAACATCACCAAGGTTGACAACATCGCCACCCAAACGTTTCATCGCTGTTTCAAATGACATTCTAGTTCGGGTACTGGGCTCAAAAAACAAATTTCCGAGTATTCTGCCTTGTAGTAGAGGTAGGTATAATTCTCCTTTTGCCACGGGAAGTAGTCTTTCTGCATCATCCAAAATCGCAATAATTTCCTCGTTGGTTAAATCATCCATGGTAATAAGTCCACTCATAGCCGCCCCTCGACAAGAAACGGTAACAACAATCTCATGAACATTGTCTTTTTTTTACAGAATAAATCTGTCGTGAAGAAATGATGGGGATACTATATGTTTGATGCCGTATGTGGCCGTTCATGGATGCGTGGGCCGATGTTGAAGGCGCAATCCAGGCAGCAATCAAGCAGCGCAATACTAGGCTAGAAAGATTAGTCGGAATGTCCTCGATAGTCATACTTCTCGGTGCTATATGGTTGGTATGGCCCAGCCTTGCTGCGGCTGCAAATGGTGAGGCAGGTTTGTTAAATGGCCTTGGAATGCCTATTGTGGTGTTAATTTGGGGCCTTTTAGTTCAGGATATTGGGTTGACAAATCCGAGTTCGAGAACCAGAATTGGTGCGAGTGCAACCATTGCTTGGCCCGTTTTACTAATCATCGCTGCAAGAGAAATGGGAGATGTGTCAGCAACTAATTTGCTCGGACCAGTTTTGGTAGTAATTGCTGGGTCATCATGCTATTATTACTCCAAAATCGTGCTAATTGGTGGCTTGGATGTTCAACGCTTTAGAGCATTAATGACTGGAGTTGGGTCCATTGCAGCATTCTCAATTTTTGTCGGTAAGATTCCAACACCATTTTCGCTAGATTGGATAGCCTGTATTACGGTTTTAATCATTGGATTTGGCGTTACTGCATATATTTGGGTTGCCGGTGATGACCAAAAAGCGCTAAGAAAGAAATTCAGACAAAGGCTTGACAAATTAGAGTCAAGAATCCTATTACTAAAATCCGAAAAAGCAGCCGTCGACCAGGCCTCAAGTCTGGTTATTACTGCCCGCGCAGAAGGGCACGTAGATCCAGAGTTGGGAATGCGGCTGCTTGATGATGCTGAAGAAGATATTGAACGTTCATTATCACTAGCGGGCGACGTACAAATCGTCAAACAAGATGCTATGACTTCAATCGAGGCAGCAGAAACGATTGCTCCAACTGCAAAGAAGCCCAGGAAATCCTATGACATGGGCCTAAGAGAAATCGAGCTTGGCTCCTTGCGAGAAGGGGAAATGTTGTTTAGACAAGCGAAGAAACGTGCGGTAGAAATCATTGAATGGTGGCAAAAGGCAGAACTAGCCATAGCTGAAGCCAGCCGTTTATTAGATGGCAAATCCGGCGAGAGTTTCAACCATCTGCATGAAATGCTATCAGATGCAAAAAATAAATTAGCCAGTGAAGCGCCAAAAAAAGCCTTTGAGTATGCGTTCACGATTCCCGCACAATTAGCCGCTGGCGACGATGCACTGACTCGAGCAGCCGAAGCAATCAAAGAAGCCGAAAGGCAACTAGAACAGGCGGATGGGCTCGATGTAACTGAACTAAATTCTCGCATAAGCCATGCTGTAGATGCTTTGGACACTGGTAATGCAAGTCAAGCAGTTGGTTTGGCTGACGGTGTCGTGCGATCAATCAAGGCAGAACGGGAGGCTATGGATGAAACGAGGAGGGCTTTACGTCAGAAGAAAAAACTGGTAAAACAGTTTGAAAATCGACAAGATCGGGACATTTGGGAGGCTAAACTGACTGCGATCATAGCGGCTGCTGACAGTAAACTATGGACCCATGCTGCGGCATTATTGAATCGCCTAACAGATGAACTTGACAAAACTGGTAAAGAACTAGAGGAGGCTACAGAATTATTGAATTTTGTTAGCGAGGAATGGAAAATCCTTCGCAATCAGCTTGAGGCGGCCATGATAAAAAGTGACGATGAGGAACGCGTTGAATGCGAGGCATCAGTAGCAAAAGCGCATGATGAAGTCGCAGCTGGTAATGTCGACCAGTGTTTGGCTTACCTTTCAACCGCTGATGATTTGATGGAGAAATTACGCAGGCGAATCTAATCTGCCATTTCCACCAGAGTGTCTCCCTGCTGAACTTGATCGCCGACGGAGAAACTAATCTTGGATATCTTGCCTGACTTAGGTGCAACAATACGATGTTCCATTTTCATAGCCTCCATAACCAACAACAACTCACCAGCCTCAACCGACTGCCCATCTTTGACCTTGACCTCGAGAATTTTCCCTGGCATAGGGGCTGTCATCCCTTGGTCTGAATCATTATCTTGTGAGCCGGGTTCCGTTTTTTCAAGGCAGAATGTATGGCCGGCATAATGAATCCACCAAGTGTCTCCCACCTTTGCAGAGTGAGCAAATTTCGTGCTCCCATCTGGACTGATTACTAGCACCCTACCATCATCACATACGCTAGCGGTGTAATCGCCAAGTAACCAGGTTTGACCATCCTTGGCGATGGTGATTTCGTATTTTTCACCACCGAATTTGAATTCATGGTGCATTATGGATACCTCCTGTTCAGAGTTTGGAATGGGCTCACTAAGCCGTCAATTGACTCTGAATGCATCAGTTTGGTTTTATTTAGGCCAGCACTTTCACTTACCGCAGCAACAATTAACGCGGCATCAAGAGTAGATTCGGGGAAATCTGGCTGCCAGCCATTTGGCCAAACTCGCTCAATCAACATCGTATCTGTCCTGCCAGAAATTACGTCACGTTGATCACATAACTCACGTAAAAAGCGTAAGTTGGTAGTAGTGCCAAGCACAACAAATTCATCCAAAGCTCTGCGCATGCGTTGTAGTGCTTCATCTCTTGAAGGAGCCCAAACAATCAGCTTCGCTAGCATTGGGTCATAATTTGGGGTCACCATATCACCTTCTCTGACCCCCGTATCTAATCTAATACCTGGGCCCGAAGGAGGCCTGAATACCACCAGTGGACCGATTGCTGGAAGGAAATTATTGCTGGCATCCTCTGCATAGAGGCGCACTTCTATCGAATGACCACGCAGCATCAATTCACCGCAACTCATCGGTTCCCCTGCGGCAATACGAAGTTGTTCTCGGACTAGATCAACCCCGGTGACCATTTCTGTCACTGGGTGCTCTACCTGAATCCTGGTATTCATTTCCAAGAAGAAAAACTCACCGTTAGATGCTAAGAGAAATTCAACTGTCCCAGCACCGACATAGTCAACTGCCTCGGCTGCCATTACCGCTGCCTCACCCATGCGTGAGCGTAGGCCCTCTGTCATCACAGGACATGGCGATTCTTCGAACACTTTTTGATGACGTCGCTGAACACTACATTCCCTTTCTCCAAGGTGAACTGTACGACCATGCTTATCGGCTAGTATCTGTATTTCGACATGCTTCGAACCCGTTAGCAGTCTTTCAACGTATACTCGGCCGTCTCCAAAAGCGGCTATTGCTTCTCGTCGAGCACCTTTGATTGCGTCAATTAAGTCAGCAGGGTCCTCAACCTTCCTCATTCCTTTGCCACCGCCACCTGATGACGCTTTGAGAAGTAGAGGATAACCCACTCTTTGACTTGCTTCAACGATATCTGAAATCATTGTTTCTTCATCTTCTGACGCAATTTCTTCACCAGGAATTACTGGAACTCCGGCTGCTTTCATAGTTAGGCGAGCAGTCATTTTGTCCCCCATCATTTCAATCGCCTGCGGCGATGGACCAATCCAATTGATGCCGGCATCAGTCACGGCTTGAGCAAAGTCTGCGCGTTCTGATAGAAAACCGAATCCGGGGTGAATCGCATCGACATTATGCGCTCCTGCAATCGCCAAGATTTGCTCTTGATTGAGATATGTCTCAGCGATTGTATCTCCTTCTAAGGGCACTGCTATTGTTGCTAATTCAGTAAACATCGAGCCTGCATCATTATCTGCATAGACCGCAACTGATGTTAGTCCAGCCTCACTGCACGCACGTAGAATTCTACAGGCTATCTCACCACGATTAGCAACTAGCACTGTCCTAATCATTTCACCACCACGATCAAGTTTTCCAGTTAGCATCTCGCTTTTCCAAAAACGATGACAGACCTTCTTGACCCTCGTGTGAGCCACGCATCCTGCTAGTGAAATCTAAGGTATATTGGCGAAGTTCTTCATCAGTCCCAGTCCAGCGGTCAAAGCCTAAAGTTAGCTCTTTTGCTAGTGCGACCGCACACGGTCCAGAGGTCATGACTTCAGCAATCAATTGCTCTACAGCCTCATCCATCGCTTCCGTTGATTCAACAACCTGTTCGATAAATCCGGTTCGCAGAGCCTCAGATGCATTTATCCGACTAGCCTGCATTGCTAGTCTACGGAAGCATGCCGAACCCAAACGACGGTAGACATAAGGTCCAATTACGGCTGGTAGAATACCTAGTTTCCCCTCGGAGAGAGCAATCTTGACATCGTCTTTTGCAATGACGTGGTCCAAACATGCGACCAATCCTGCTCCTCCACCCAGTGCAACGCCACCAATTGCACCAATAGTGAAACATGGGTGAGACCACAGGCCGTTGAACAAACGATCTAATCGCTCAGAGTCAAGACGATTCTCCTCTGGAGTATTTGCACCTGCATCACGCATCATATTGATATCTGCACCTGCACAGAAATGCTTTCCAGCCCCTCTGAGCACAATTACACGGAGGTATGGATTTCCGCCCTCATCAAACAATTCGCCGGTTTGACCAACACTTCTCGAGGCTGACCACTCAAACATCATGCACAATTCATTAATCATTTGGACATTCATTGCGTTGTATTTTGCTGCACGGTCCAGTGTGATGTAGCATATTGCTCCATCAACTGATGCAGATACTAGTTCGGTCTTTGGCATAGTCAGGTTTGTTTTCATAAATAAAACTCCAATTGCAAATTCAAATTCTCAATTGATAAATCACATCCTAAATACGCCGAATCTATCATTTGGCAACGGTGCATTTCTTGCAGCAGCAAGGCACAAGCCGAGAACATCTCGGGTGTCCCTTGGATCGATTATTCCATCATCCCACAGTCGTGCAGTAGAGTAATACGGGCTTCCCTCAGTCTCGTATTTGTCTAGTATTGGCTGCCTAAAGTCGTCCAGTTCTTTATCGTTCATCGGCGGTAAGCCTTCTCTGGCTCGCTGGTCTTGTTTTACTGTAGCTAAAACATCAGCAGCTTGCGGGCCACCCATAACTGAGATTCTGCTGTTTGGCCACATGAACAGGAATCTTGGATCATAAGCCCGTCCGCACATCCCGTAATTACCCGCACCGTGTGAACCACCAATTATCACCGTGAACTTTGGAACATTTACACATGAAACAGCGGTGACTAATTTTGCGCCATCTTTAGCAATACCACCGGCTTCATACGCCTTACCAACCATGAATCCAGTAATATTCTGTAAGAAAACTAGAGGAATTCCGCGCTGGCCACATAATTCAACAAAATGTGCCCCTTTCATAGAGGATTCTGAAAACAATATGCCGTTATTTGCCACAATTCCTACTTTATGGCCGTGAATATGAGCAAAGCCACAGACAAGAGTTGTGCCATAACGCGCTTTGAACTCGTGGAATCTTGACCCGTCGACAATTCTACCAATTATCTCCTTGATATCAACCGGAGTCCGATTGTCCATAGGTATCAATCCCAACAAGTCTTCAATATCATGTGCAGGCTCTTCAGGGGCAATCGTGGCAGCGGGAGTAAGCTCCCTAGGACCGAGATTTTCAACAACATTTCTCACTAAACGTAATGCTTCGGGTTCATCTTCGGCAAAATGGTCAGCAACACCTGACTGTGCTGTGTGAACATCTGCACCGCCCAATTCTTCGGCGGTAACTTCCTCACCTGTTGCGGCTTTTACTAATGGAGGTCCGGCGAGAAAAATAGTCCCGTTACCTTTGACAATTATCGATTCATCAGACATAGCTGGAACATATGCTCCGCCAGCGGTACATGAGCCTAATACCGCAGCAATCTGTGGAATCGCGTCGCCTGACATTCTTGCCTGATTTCGAAAAATACGACCGAAATGGCCAATATCTGGAAATACTTCATCTTGCATTGGTAAAAAAGCCCCACCTGAATCAACCAGATAGATACACGGCAAATGGTTTTCATGCGCAATTGTCTGTGCTCTAATGTGTTTCTTTACAGTCATGGGATAGTATGAACCGCCCTTAACAGTGGCGTCATTAGCGACAAATAGGCATTCTCGACCATGAACCATACCCACACCCGTGACGATTCCAGCACTGTGAGCTCGCCCGTCATATAGGCCGTGAGCAGCCAAGGGAGATAATTCGAGAAATGCGGTTCCGGGATCAATAATGCGTTCAATTCGCTCTCTAGGCAATAATTTGCCCCGACTACGATGGCGTTCGACATATTTACCCCCGCCACCGTTAGATGCAACTGTTAGACGTTCACGCAGTGTAGATATCAGAGCAGTGTTGTGTTCTTTACGCGTTTGATATTCTGGATCAGCGCGATTTATGCGGGTTGGTAACCTGTCCATAATACCCCTCAAACCAAGGCAAGACGACTCGACATTTAACGGTTCAAGTTGGTTTGTCACACATCAAGCATGAGCCTTCCGATATCTCTCAAACCAGGAGCCAGTCCGACAATCAGAACTGCGAGAACAATTAGCATGCGCATGTGGATTTGCCGCCTTTCAACACGCATTTCAACAAACAACCAGACGATGGCAGCGACTAGAAACGCCTTAACGATAGCAAATAGCCATGCCCCAGGAGGATTATCGGATTCCATCAATGGTTCAATGCCCATAGAATCTGCAATCCCTATGCCAAACTGGATTACTGCATCACTAACTGGGTGCTTTTCGCCGTAGCCAAATAGGTCAATGCCAACCATGGTTGCAAATCCATCGCATAACTGACCAAATACCATTGCTAATACCATTGGATTAGCCATCAAAGCCCTTCGGGATAACTGTTCTACTGGGTGTTGTGAAACTTTGTCGCCAGCGCCCTCCCATGACTTCAAAGTAATCCCCTCGGGCAGTACTCCTGGCTCGTAATCGGTTAATTTCATGTGTCTAGCGTCATCTTTGCCATAACGATAGAGGTATACACACACCAAGGCTGGCAGACCCAAAACAATCAACGCCGGCCACAGAGGCTGAGATTCGACTATTCTACCACTTTCTTGTTGCCATGGAGAGGCTATGAATTGGAACCAGTGAAACAAGCCCAAAACGGATGTCGCACTACCAAATGAGATTAGCCCTCTGGTCAGTGCTGGCCAATCTGCTGTTCGAATAATCAAGTAAAACAAGCAATACAACGCTGTTGGAAAACTTAGGGCAATCCAGAACATACTAATGTCTGGATGTGTAGAATAACTTGGTTGATACAACAAACTCCAATGCAGGAACAACAGCAAACCCAAGGTGATAAACAACACAGTGCGGCTTTTTTCTCGGTCGCTATCTTCCGTAGAGTTATCCCATTTACCGGCTAATGTGTGTGATATAATACCGGTGGCAACCAGCCAGATAGCTAAATGGATGTGAATAATTGGTGAAATCAACAACCAATCGATATCTGAATTGAAGAAATCAGAATCTTCCAACACGCGCAACACCGGCGCCAAAATTACCCAAGCTATGAGTGCATACATCATGCGGTCATCTGCAGGAAGATTCAGTTTTCTAAACACCGCTTGAAGCACGACTACGCACAGTAAGACGGTGGTCGCATACAAAGCAGTATTTTCCGGTGAATAGCCTGCATCACCAGCAGCCCCTGCATCTTTGACTATTGGATCCCAGACTACCGGCTTCAGTCCATCTGTCCAAAATAGGTCGTTGGCAAAGATTAGGCCAAAAGACACAGCAGCAAATACTCCAACTGCGAACCATATTGCAACTTTTTCTAATGGGGAGTAAAGACTTGAGTCTAGTGATCTCGGCTCATCATCGAACAATGCTTCGATTTCAGCAGCCGCTACCATGTTATCTACCACCAACCCATAATTGATGAATATTAGGTTGGTGAACCAGAGCAAATTACTCTTCTTCGCCGTCTTGTAGCCTTGCGATTAACTCAGCTTTTTTGCCACCGACTGGCATACCTTTGGCCTTCAGTCGCTCTTTTAGTTCTGCAACTGATAGTTTTGTTAGGTCTTCTTCATCGCCATCATCAGATTCTAAGTCTGGAATAACCCTTGGCTCATGAACTTCGACAAACGAAATTTTCCCACATTCTACTGCATCTCTAATCATTGTAACCAAACGGAATTTTAGCATTGCAGCATTGGTGTCAAAGAGCATAGCTTGCGGTAATACTATTGACAAATCGTCTCCCTTGAATGACACTTCAAAGCCTGAGTGGCCTGAATTAGATTCAAGCAATCCCAATACCTTATCTTCCTTACCTTTGACTTCTTTGACAACGGTAAAGACGTATTTCAAAGTCTTGCCAGCCATAGGATGGTTGTAATCAATTCTTGCTCGACCTGCTGCTAGGTAGGACAAGTATCCTTGACGACCGTTGATATTGACTGGGGCGCCGAGATAGAGAGAATTGGGGTCTTGAACTGCTCTTCGTAGTTTATCGATGCTAATTGTTTCGACCATAGACGCATCTTTCTCACCGTATGCCTCTGCAGGTTCTATTTCGACGGTCACTTCAGTGCCAACTTTAGCCTCCTTCAATGCTGTCTCAAAACCGGGAATTAGGTTGCCATTACCGACAACACAAACCATTGGGGAGTAGGTTCTGCCTTCTTGGTGCATCTCATACTCCTTAGCGATATCCTCCCTTGTTGTTTCAATCAAGTCACCAGTTTCTCCGCTGAATAAGTCGTAATCAACATGAATTATTGCACCATCTTCCATGATATATCCTCCATTAGGGATATTCGCCCGACTGACCTCCCCTTCATAATATCTCGGTTAAATAAAGGGTCATTCCTGTTCAGATAATTTTTGATTTTTGGCTGCCAGTTGCTTGGTTTTGTTAATTCCACTATAAGTTACGCCCAACATTCCGAGCATCATCAGCGACCAACCAATCCATACCAAATGAGAACCTGGCAAATCATAAATTGTCACTCGAACTAGATTGACTGATTCCAAGCCGCTAGAGGAGGTTTGTTGCATTAGACCCTGTGCCTGAGTGCCATCGAAAATAAACACCATATCACCAGACCAGCGTGACAACACGTCAACTTCTGAGCGGGCGGTTCCAGTTCGATCAAAACGTAACATGCCGGGCTCTACAACACCTATTTCCTCGAATTCACCGCCATCATAATCGTATACTGTTATTTTTGCACCGACAAAACCGTCACCAACCTCTAGACCGTCCTCGGTGGCCATTAGTTCAGTGAATTCATAGCCGTAATCACCATTAATGATTATCTCATCCTTAACGAGGGTGATTCGATGACTAGCATCACCACGATCGACTAAAACTGTGGTTGTTATATGACCAATCAACAACAACACCAGTCCTAAATGGACTATGTGAGCATTGAACGGTATCTTAAGCCAGAACTTACCTTTGCCATTTTTCGAGGCCTGTTCCTTTATCTCGAAGGCAAGCGGTCCAACTAAAATCAACAACATTGGGAACGAAATCCATGCAACGAGCCCTCTATCGATGTATTCTGACAACGCAGTTGAGGAATCTCCACCCAAAGTATCGGAATAGAATATCGCCATAAACATGGAAAATATCACTACCCCAACAATTGCATAAATTGTAGTTTTGTGATTTGCTTTTCGGCGAGTATAGGTCAACATTGCTGCTGCGAAACCCAACAAGAACGGCGCCCCATACAATTCATGTGCATCAAAATTAACGGTGTCTATACTTTCCAACAATATTACCAATGTCAACACTAGGTAAAGGCTGACGAGCATTACTGAAGACCACAGTGCGGTTAAGTTCAGACGACGCATCGTCAACCAACCTGTTGTTGAACTAGATTCATCCTCTTCGACTAAAAACGGCGCCAAGAACACAAGAATTACCACTGCGGCAAGTATTACGCTAACCATTCCTGACCAAGCCCCAGCAAGTGCTAGCATAATCCCCAAACTAGCCCAAATCCACTCGTTTGCAGCATTGTCCGAATAATACATTGGAGTAAAGAAAACAACAAACAGTAGCACAAAGAATGCTTTTGGAATCAGCAGATAGAGCGCTAGTGGTATGATTAGTATTGATGGCAGGTATTTGCCCGAGTAAAAACTCCAGCTACTCGATGCTCGCTCAATCCTCGGATTAGACATCTTGTCTAAACCGACAAAACCCATCATTAGGCCAAATATCATGACATCGGGGACCCAATGGTAAAGGTCAGCACCAAGGAAGATTGCACATGCAGAGCCGACTGTTGGAACGAGCAATAACAAAGCAGAATTCGGCGTCTCTCGACCGTGTTGTGATTGCCTGTTCAGCAGCAACCAAGATCCAATTATCAACAGAATGAACATCAAATAAGTCATTATTTCGACGCCTGCCATGCTGTCATTCTTGAGAAGCATCATGCGTGAAAATGCGTCATTGGGCGCTGACCCAGTGTCTGAGATAACGAATGTATGCACTGAAGATGCCCATACACCTCCTGCCCTTGTGACAAGAGTTGCGAACAAAGCCAAAGCACCAACCACCAAACCAGCACCAATCCAGCCTTTCTCACTCACCTTTCCGGGCCTGGTGCGCATGTGTGACAGGCCAACCAATGCTAACCAAGGCAGAAAAGAGCCTGTTTCAACAGGGTCCCATGCCCAGTAACCGCCCCAGTCCAGGATTAGGTAGGCCCACAAGCCGCCTAAACCGATGCCAATAGTCGTTACCAGTAGCCCGGGGCGAACCAGTGACAAAATTCTCTCATCAATGCCCGAGACTTCGCTGGTAAAAATTCCAGACAAAGAGATTGCAGTGATGAAGATACAAAACGAGTAGGCAAGAAATATTAACGGTGGGTGAATTATCATCAAATCTGTCTGCAGTAGTTCATTGAGCCCAGATCCAAAAAAGAATTCTGGAGTCTTTTTGAACGGGTTCAAAACGGCAGCGATTAGTAGTAGAGTCAGCGAGAAACCATACATAATCCGTTGCCTAAAATTTCGAGCGGCGATTGACTCAACTGATTTCCCAGCCATTGGCCGACGCCAAAGCCACGCTAGTATAGTCAGCCAGACTACCCACATCAGAATTGGGCCTTCGCGGGCTGCCCATGTAGCTGCAAAGCGATATTTCATTGGGAGAGCTTCTCCGCCGAATGCTGCAACATATTGTATCGATGTATCGTTAACTAGAAACCTGCTAACTAAGGCAAAAAATGGCAGCATAAGCAGCAAGTGAGCACTCAACCCAGCGACTTTGGAAATTTCGTAAAGAGTAGGTTTGATCATGAGGGCGACGGCAGCGATGCACGCGATATACAATGTCGCCTCCCACATAGCCTAGGCTACCCCCAATTCTTGAAGGAGTTATCTCCCGTAATAATCTGTGGTTAAGCCTCGCTACCAACCGAAATGCTTGGCTCGACTGTAACCAAAAGAGAGCAATACTGAGATTACCTTCTTGGTAAGCAACACCGGCTTACGAACTAGAATTTTGAGACCAATACCGAGTTTTTGCAGTGGTGACATGTTACCAAGCTCATCAGGTAGACAACGAGCCATTATTGACATCTCTTCGTCCGTGAGTTCATAGAGTGCAGTTTTCCCTTTCAGGATTTTGTGATATGGTGGGAAACGTTTTTTCCATGCAAGTTCGTATCCCATTAGCGCTTCTTGCGACAAATCACCCTTCGCTATCGCTTTGGCCACAACACCAGCGGCTTCTCTACCTGACCAAAGCGCTAGATGTGACCCTCCTTCGAATAGTGGAGAAGTAAACCCTGCAGCATCTCCAACTAAAATTACACCATCGTCTACAGTCACGTCACGAGGACCAGAGATGGGTATTGTACCACCAAACGGACGGACCCTTACCGACTCGTCTCGCCATTGAGGGTTTACGATTGGTTTGCCATCTAGATAGGTATCTTGAATAAATTTGTCGAGATACTTTATCCCGCCTTTTTTGTCAGTCGTAACTAAACCAACATTTGCTCTATCGCCCTTTTTCGGGATCATCCAAACATAACCATGAGGAGAATACTGCGGCCACAAGTAAAAGTCTAGATAACCATCATTTTCAACTTCTGTCATTTCATACTGGAAGCCAGCAATGACTTCAACTGATGTGCCCATGTCAAGCAACTTTGATGATGCACCAGCAACTCCTGATGCATCGATTACTGCCTTGCAGAAAATCGGGAATTCATCGCCTTTTCCGTCAATTTTCCAATTGGTAAATTGATTTTCGCTATTGTAAATTCTCTCCATTGACCTTACTTTATGTCTTAGGTATAGTTTGGAGCCCAATTTACCAGCCTCATCCATGAGCCATTGTTCAAAAAGATGCTTTTCTAATACATATCCGGGCTCAGTGAGGAGTTTTTCTGTTCCGTCAGGAAATATGACTCTGATACCTTTGACATCCAATGCTTTGACGTGATCTGGTATGTCCAAGTCTAAGTTCTGCACCGCTAAATCGGACAAACATTCGCCACAATGGACTGGTACGCCAACTGAAGGGTCTGCTTCGACTACAACTGTCTTCAAACCAGCGCGTGCACAATGAATAGCTGCTGAACCGCCACCGGGCCCGGCACCGATGACTAACACATCGACCATATCGGCTTCCTCTGCCATGAACTTACCAGTGGCAATCAGTCCATCAATGAAGCGGTTGACATGTCATGGCTGACTACGCAGGTTCAAAGGTATAATCGTATTGGGTGGATTGTGGCTTGGAAGACTCTGAAGCGTTGGATGCGTCACCTCGAATCGAGAGGGGAGATGCTGCGCATCGCTAGACCTGTCGATGTAGAGTATGAAGCCGGTGCTATCGCAGACCTGCTAGTAAAAAATGACGGGCCAGCTGTTTTATTCGAACAGCCCCGATTAGCAGACGGTTCGATTTCAAAGATACCTTTGGTAATGAATATCTTTGGCAGTAATGATCGAACTCTTAGAGCGCTAGGTGCGTCACATGAAACCGAAGTGGGGGATCGCATGGTTGCTATGATGAAGCCCGATATCGGAGCTTACATGAGAGCCCCTTGGAAAGCACTACCATTGGTTAGAGATGCCTTAGCGATGCCGCCAAGAAAGAAATGGCGCGGTAATTGCCAAAGAGTTCGACTTGATACCGACCTTACCAAGTTACCCATTCCCAAGACTTGGCCGATGGACGGTGGTGCCTTTGTCACCTTACCACTTGTTGTAACTAAAGATCCGAACTCTGGGGAGCACAACCTCGGAATGTATCGTGCGCAGGTCTTCTCGGAAAAGGAAATTGGATTACATTGGCAAATACACAAGCACGGCGCTGACCACGCAGCAGCAACGGGCGAAGCACAAAAGATGCCAGTGGCAATATGTATGGGCGGACCGCCAGAGCTCATTTTCTCGGCGATTGCACCATTGCCAGATAACCTCTCTGAATACCAATTTGCCGGCATACTTGGCAGTAGGTCACTGCGAATAACCAAGGCCGTCAGTCAAGATCTAATGGTTCCCGCAGAAGCAGATATTGTCATCGAAGGCTATTGCATTCCTGGCGAGACCAAACTCGAGGGACCGTTTGGCGATCACTTCGGCTTCTATTCGCTAACCGGCCAATACCCCGTAATGCATGTAACCGCAATCACAGCACGCAAAGATGCGGTTTTGCCGGCGACGATAGTTGGCCTCCCCCCCATGGAAGACGGTTACTTAGGAGAGGCCATAGGTCGTCAATTCTCTCCTGTCTTGCAATTCCAACACAGGGATGTAAAAAGCGTCCACCTACCGTTGGAGACTGGTTTCCATAACCTTGCGATAGTTGCCGCCAAGCAACGATATCCTCGTCAGGCTAGAAAAACTGCGCTAGGGCTACTTGGTGCTGGGCAAATGATGTTCTTGAAGGCAATAATTACAGTCGACCCAGATCAAAATCCGAAAGACCTTGAAGCATTACTCGACGCACTTAACGATAAAGTTGAGATTGCCAATGACGTAATAGTCCTAGAAGGAATGGTTGCCGACTCTCTAGATGCATCAAGCCCTTACGAAAATGTTCACGACAAATTAATCATCGATGCAACGACAATCCCTGAGCGAGACCCGAGGTCAGACAATGAACCACTAGAGGGTTCTTTCAAACAAGCAACTCCGAAATGGCGCCAAGGTTTGGCTGAATCTGATTCATTTGCTGAAATAGAATCTATAAAGAAAATTCCTGAAGTAACTGATGCCAGAATGCTACGCAACAACATGTTAGT
>DAWS01000067.1 GCA_002506025.1 Euryarchaeota archaeon UBA111
TGAAAGGCAGAGACCACATTCAGAAAAGAATTGGTGAACTGGCCAATGAGGCTGACGGGCAACTCGTTCTCTTTCTAGGCAGGTATGGTATTCTACATCTGTGTCGATCACCTTCAATCGATGAGATCAACTCCGCTGCTGAACGAGGTGTGATTGTCAAGGTTTTAGCACAACTCGACCGCAGAACGCTCAAATTCTTTGACCAATTACATGAATCGATCGAAATCAGACACTCAGATGAAGTAAACTCTCTTGGCGTGTTGAAAGACCACAGCGATGTGATTCAATTTTTGTTTGTCGAGCAAAACCCGGTTGGAAGAGGTAGAGAAGATGCTGCGCTAGTTGTTTCATCGGAGGTTTTCGCCTCATCGCATTACGAATTTATGATGGCGATATGGAACAGGGCAGTTGACTTTAACAGCGCCAAAAAACGGTTTACAGAAGAGAGAATAGTTGACCCTTTGAGGCTAACTATTGGTGAGGGCTCTTTCTTGGAACAATTTAGGGAAGCACTAGATTTTAGCGGGGAATTGCCCGATGAGGATACGCCATTTAACCCAGAGTCATTCCTAGCATCAAGCAGAGAGATTAACCAAGCTCGCGCTGCCCTACAGGATGGCACAGTGTTCAGTCTACAACAATTGGGTATCGACATCAAAACAATGCTAAGGCAGGTCGGCCAGAGAATAGGCTCTGAGTTGGCATTTAGCCTCAGAAATATCGAGGGTCATGTCGAGTTCCTAAGCGAGTTGATGGACTGGTGGGAATTTGCTGGGCTGGGCGAGCTTGAATATGATACAGTGCCATTTTTCCACATCAAAGTAAATCTTACCCACCCACCAATTAACGAAGCTGAGGTTTTACCGTTATGGGAATTAGACGATGGGATCATAGAAGGCGCCCTCAAATCCCGCTATCCTGAGGATAGCAATGTCAGGATTCGGCGTGAGGAAGGTCTTAGCGATGACGAACTATGGCGGTACACACTAATCTTCATCGAGGAGAATGAAGATTGAGATATACATGTATTGATAAACTCAACTTTGTCATTTGACGGCATGCGAATGCTGACATTCTTCAAGTTCATGAGGCAAATCATGAGGAAGAAACCAGCCGATTTGGACTGGATTCAGAATCAGGGCCTGATGGCAGTAAAACTGGCCCAGATATTCGCTCTGAGGCCAGATTTACTCGGTGAGGAAAAGTGCAAACAACTCCAACAACTGTATCAGCATGCAGCCTCCATTCCTCCGGAAAATTGGGAAGCAACACTAAAGAGCAAAGCAATCCCAAATTTCTTTGACAATTTCAAGCACATCGAATCAAAGCCATTGGCAGCCGCATCTGTTGGTCAAGTACACAGAGCGACGCTTAACAACGGCGACGAAGTAGTCATCAAGTTTGTCAAACAAGCAAATGCCGTCAAATTCAGAGAAGAAGTTGACCGAATGCGCTCATGGCTGCGGATTTTCCTAGTGCTTTCACCACGCCTCAGGAAAGTTGGTAATCCTATGGCGTTGCTTAATCACGTTGCTGATTATACCACGCGTGAACTGGATCTGCGCAACGAAATCTCGGGTGCAGCAGAGTTAGCAAGAATACAAGCAGAAATCGCTGATGAATTCCCGACACCAAAACTACGGTTCCCCCAATATTACCCTGAGTTGTCTAATGAAAATGTCCTAGTCTCAGAATTCATTGAAGGCACTTCACTCGAGGAAGGGATTGAAAATAAGTCACTCGAATGGTCTACTCTACTAGAGCTATTCCGCATTCACGGAGCGTATCTATTCGGTATTGGGACATTCCACGGTGATCTACACCCCGGAAATTGTATTATCGACAAAGATGGCAGATTCGTATTCATCGACAACGGCGCAATTTGCCATGCACCCTCATTTGTGAATCGCTCGTTATTTAATTTCTTTGAACACCTCTCAAGACAGGAAATGCATTCTGCCTTTATGTCGTTACTTGACATGACGACAAAAAAACCTACAGGTAAGAAAATGCAAAAGTATCTCAACAGGATGAATGAAATATACACAGATTTTGAGAAAAAACCTGTCGGCGAGCAAAGCCTAACCAGAATTATGATGCAAACAGTCAGAGCTGCAGTTGAACTAGCGAATGCTGAATTTGGCGAAGAAGCGTTCCCAATCATCAGGGCCTTGATGTACCTGGATGGCTTAGTAATTAGAACCCATCCAGAGGTTTTATTGATTAAATCAATGGGTCCTTATCTCGACGAATTTAGAGTCAAACTAGGGCTTGATGCGACAACGGCATGAGTGGTTTGATGAGCAAAAATGCTGCTGTTGTCGGAGCAGGCATCAGCGGCTTGCATGCTTGTTATCTGTTAGAACAGCAAGGCTACCGAGTGGATTTATTCGAGAGAAGTGATAAAATCGGTGGCAGAATGTCGAGTGATAGGAAATCAGGCTTCATTTTGGATCGGGGTTTTCACGTCATGCAGACAGGCTACCCAATCGCCAGCGAAATTATTGATTATGAAGCGATGGGTTGTAAGGCATTTGAACCGGGTGCACTGATTATCGCATCAACACCAACAAAACGCAAAATATGGCGATTTAGCGATCCATTCAGACGCCCAATCAAAGGTCTTTTTGGAGTTTTTAATTTATTCACTTCACCCCTTAATCTGCTTAGAGTCGGGATAATGAGACTCAATATCAGCAGAACAAAAGACGATGAACTATTTTCCGAAGGCTCTCAGACAACCATCGACTATTTACGTTCGAAGGGATTCTCAGAGCCGTTTATTCAACGCTTTTTCCGTCCGCTGTTTGGGGGTATATTTCTCGAATCAGAGTTAAGGACAGATAGCCGGATGTTCAAATTTGTTTTCAAGAATATGTCAAGGGGAAATATGGTATTGCCGGAAAACGGAATTTCAGACTGTCCCAATCAACTTTTCCAGCGACTGGAATCTACTAATCTCAAGCTCAATGCGGATGCTGAGGTTGTTTCAGACAATGGATTACTGGTTGATGGTGAACAGCATTCATATGACGTGATAATCCGAGCATTTGACTCGGAACAATCCCAGATTACCCGTGATGTTTGGACATTATATTTTGCCGCCCCAGAATCACCGCTAAAGGAAAAATACATCATGCTTAACTCGAACATAAATGAAGAAAATGCGTTGATTTCACACCTTGCCGTGCCGTCGGATATCCAACCAACTTACGCACCAGAAAATCAATCTCTCATTGCGGTTACCGTCGTTGGTGAAGACGCAAGAAAGCAATCGCTGACTGATAAGAAAGCTGTTGAGAATTCAGTTATCGCTGAACTGACAAAGTGGTTTCCGGAGAAGATATCAACATGGCGAACTCTTGATGTGCAGTATATCCAGTCAGCACTGCCAGAATTGCCGCTCAGTCACTATGATAACCTGGACACAATCAGTAATACCGATAGGTGTGGAGACCATACCTATCACGGCAGCGTAGAAGGGGCGTTAATATCAGCCCAATTAGCAGTGTCAAGGGTCCTAAAAAACGATGCATAGGTAACGATATAGGAGCGTTAATTCGCTGTGGAATTAAACTGTCATTTATATGTCAGCCGAGATGATTCAGACCCATGCAAGCAAAGACAAAACCTACAGCAATAATTGTTGGTGCAGGTCCGGGGGGACTAGCAAGCGCAATGCTACTAGCCTATTCAGGTGTAGATGTAACCGTAATCGAGAAAGAGTCCAGAGTGGGCGGCAGAACAAAATTAGTCGAGAAAGATGGATTCACTTACGATCGGGGACCAACTTTTTTCCACTTCCCAGAGGTAATCGAAGAAATTTTCCAGGCAGTCGGTCTCGATGCTCACAAAGAGCTTGAACTGATTCCGTTGACCGATCCCTCTTACCGACTTGTCTTTGGCGCCGGTGGAGAGATTGATGCAACCAGTGATTTAGCGCTCATGACAGAGAGAATTCGCGAGTTATCCGGCGACAAGAACGCCAAAGGATTCGAGAAGTATGTAAAAGAAAACCGTAAAAAATTGGATTTATCCAAAGCCTGTCTACAAACACCTTGGACTGGGCCATCTAACCTTTTCACTAGGAGAGCACTCAGGGTTGCTCAAGTATTGAAGCCCTGGGCATCAGTAGCAAGTGACCTAAGGAAGAACTTCGATGACGAAAGAATCAGACTTGCCATGTCGTTTCAAACCAAGTATCTAGGTATGAGTCCTTTCCATGCTCCGTCATTGTTTACTATTCTAGCATTCCTAGAATACGAGCACGGTATTTTCCATGCACGTGGAGGCTTAGGTTCAATCACACCTAAGCTGGCCAAAATCGCTGAAGGCTTCGGTGCTAAGATTAGAACCTCGACACCTGTTAAGCAACTTATTTACGAGGGAAAAACGGTGGTTGGTGTTGAGCTGGAAGACGAGACAATCTACGCCGACAAGGTTGTGGTAAACGCTGACTTTGCCCACGCAATGACCACTCTTGTGCCTGATGAAAAGCGCAAAAAGTGGTCCAACAAGAAACTAGAAAAGAAAGGCTATTCTTGCTCCACATTCATGCTCTAT
>DAWS01000070.1:0-547 GCA_002506025.1 Euryarchaeota archaeon UBA111
TTATAACAGGTTAATTTCGTCGACCATCGAAATAAACACTTTGGTGGATATCCGCGAGCAAGCGTTATACAATGTCGTCAAAGCCGACTACCATGGGTACATGCCCTTATTGCAGGAGTGTCACGCTGCCCGGTGACACAATTTGCTATACATGTGGTAGAGTTTTGGCTAATATTAAGTCAAAACAATTTGCTGCCGAACAACAATTCAACCAGGGCTCTATTGAAACCACCTATCTAAAAACGCGCAAGCCAACAAAATCTGGTGTTGTTCAAACTCACACTGGTCGAAGAAAAAATATTTTGAAACGCAGAAAGAATCGCTTCCGGAGCGTGGTTATGCTCGGACTTGTGGCTTTTATTATGCTATCACCGCAAGCAAGAGAACTGGTTTTCAACAAATGGGCTGGTATTAGCGAGTATGTACAACTTGCAGCAGCACCTTATCACCTTTATCCAATTGAGACAACATACACTATCGGGGAAGTAGTTGAGGTAACCAATATTGGGCCCAATGGTGCACTCTACGAGGAATTAATGATTCCTCG
>DAWS01000070.1:941-3820 GCA_002506025.1 Euryarchaeota archaeon UBA111
GATTCTCTGCCGACTCAACTGATTCAAGAAATAATTTCCATCACTCTAACGGTGAACGGGGTGGATTACAACATCCCATTGCTAGGAGAGCCGGCAAGAATGCCCAACGATAAGCTGATTACGGCTGATGGCCATGAAATATGGTGGCCTGGCGTTGGGGTTGGTAGTGATATGTGTTCTGTAGACATTTGTGTTAAAATATCGCTTGACTTAGAAGCTCGTGAAGACACCTCATTTACTTATGCTGTTACCTTGAAGAGTACATCCTACTCATGGTGGTCATCTACTAGAGTTGATTCAAGAGTCGACGGTAGTGAACACGGGATTAGCCTAGATCGAAGTGGTGACTTTTCTGATATCGTCGATCGTGGAGGTGGAGTAAAAGCGAATCAGTTTACTGACCCACTATGGTATGGAAAAGACAGAATTGATTATGCAATCAATAGTCAAGACGCTGTCGTCATCTCAACCGCGCAAACAATTTCAGCGACCCTACCCGAAGGTCTTTCAGAAAATGCCTATGCGTTCGCAAGAGCAGCTTTCGACTACCTGCACAAACACATACCATACGACAAGAATGCCCCGGTAGAAGCCCGTAGTGGACCCGCATGCCTTACAGATGGACTAGGTGATTGTGATGAACAAACCAACGCTTACTTGTCATTGCTGAGAACCAAAGGTATACCTGGATGGTATGTTCTTGGCGCGTTGACTGACTCAAATTACATTTATTGGGAGGCGCATGCTTGGGGCTACATCCTACTACCGATGAGCGATGAGTGGTGTAATTCACGTAATATCGTCATAGACGATTGCTTTATTGAAGGCTCTGTTGATGTGGTAAACAATAAGTGGCTATTGCATACACCGACTGCATTCATCGACTGGATTGAGGAAGCAGACCCTAGCGGAAACCTAGTTCACAATTATTTCCATCCAAAATATGTGATGGATGTAGACAGAACTAGAACTATCTCAACACTTGTCTCACCTGAAACCACAGGTGGAACATATCAAGTTAAAAAATTACCAGAAAATTTGAGGTGATAAATTGCGAATAATCATTGGCGGAGCAGGCAGAGTTGGAACAGAATTAGCGAGGGCTCTTCGGGCGGAAGAAATGGATGTTGTCTTGGTAGATTCTGATTCTCGAGCTGTTAAGAATGCACAAAACCTTGACGTGTTAGTAATTCATGGTGATTTGACAACCCGTGAGAAACTGAACGAAGCCGGGATCGGTGAAGCAGCAATATTTGTTGCAGCAACAAACTCAGACGAAAGAAACCTACTTGCCTGTGCTCTTGCTGAACATGCACACTATCAGTATGCAGGTCCAAAGGCAAAACCACTGCTATCAATATCACGCGTCAGAAATATGAATTTCCTTGAAGAACAAAAGCAAGGACATCTAACCAGTTGGGCAAAAGTAAATCATGTCGTAAATCCACTAGACAGCGCAATAAAGCGTCTCCACACTGGCTTACGTTCTTCTTCTATTGAGGAAGTAATTCCATTCGGTCATGATTCATACATTATTGAATTTAATGTGACAAAAAATGCAGAAGGCATAGTGTTCAATACCTTGCGGGAAGCAAATGCATCTATTGATGGAGATTTACCACTCATAGTTGGAGTCAAGCGGTCGGGGGAAAAAAGCGTAGTTCCTGACGGTGACTTTGTTCTAATGCCCAATGACACAATAGCTGTAGCCACCAACGGATTGGCAAGTTTCAATCGAATTTTGAACATTTTTGGGCATGAAGCAACAGACTTCCCGATTTCCCCGAAAGTAGCAATCATCGGCGCTAACAGAATTGGTCAGATGATTGCTGAAAATTGGCTAATGAATGGAGCAAAGGTTACTGTTATCGAACGAGACCTACAACTCGCAAACGAGTTTTCTGCAACTGATATTGGCTCTAATCCTAATTTGGAAGTTATTCATGGTGACCATTTGGACCGAGATATTCTCACCGAGGTGGGAATTCCAGAACATCACATTGCCATTGCGGCTCTTGAATCTGACCATGACAGCATTGCAGCTGCACTGCTAGCCAGTGACATGGGCGTTAACCGCACAGGTTTGTTGCTATATGATGCAGACCTAGTAAAAGTTACACAGAGAATGGGCATAACATTCGCAGTTGATCGTAAGAGAGTTGCAGTGGATAATATTCTGGCACATATTCATACCAAGGCTGCAGGGGCTTACGCAGTATTATCCAACGTACCGAACATTGTTGGAATCAGTATGAGAGTAGATTCATCACACAAATTTTCAAACATGAGAATTGCTGATGCAGGTTTTAGTGAGTGGATGAGAATAGCCTTTATTCAACGCAGAACTGTTGACGGAGTATGGGAAAATCTCAGGCCTGCTCCAGAAAAGTTACTGTTACCTGAAGATAACCTGATTATTTTCACAAGCCCAGATAAAGTAGGTGAATTGGAGCGAAAATTCAAGGTGTAATTATGCGATTTGACGTTTTGAGTCTCATCCTCGGTTGGACATTGATAGCGATTAGCATACCATTGCTAATTTGCAGTCTAATCACCATCTGGTTGGATGATTTCGAAATGGCTATTAGGGCATTTCTAATTCCGATTATGTTGTCACCATCAATAGGCTTTCTGATGCTTAAGTTTGGCACTAGAAGTGACACACCAGAGCGTCTTAGAGATCGAGAGGCATTTGCTGCTGTTGCCCTGATTTATCCAATAGTGGTTTTCATCGGACTATTCCCGTATTGGCTTGGTGGTGTTTTTGTCGGCCCATTTACCGCTGATGCTGCGCTGATAGACATCGCTCGAGGTGCGGTCAACTCTTGGTTCGAGTCAATGTCAGGATTTACCACAACCGGTGCAACGGTAATTTCGCA
>DAWS01000077.1 GCA_002506025.1 Euryarchaeota archaeon UBA111
AAGGAGGACCTAGTCTTCGCCGTTGCATGGATAACTTACCGAACACATGGGAAGAGTGGATTTCAAATTTTGAAGGTTGGCAACAGAGAGTAGGTTTCGACCCCTCGTGGCTCGGTGACTTCGAGCTCTCTGTTCTATTTGACTGGGAAAGAGCTGGCGATGTCATCGAGTTTGGTGACTACAAAGGCAGAGCAAAATGGGAACGTGCGCTACAAGTACCTCATCAGAGCATGCGTGATGCCTTGATTACCATGATTACTGTCCAGGGCGACACCGAATTTGCGTCTGTAGAACAGCAGAGACACCTCCTCGCCTCCGCTCCAACCGACTACGACCGCTATGCGGCAGCTAGAATTATGGCAGAAGAACAACGCCATGGTTGGCAAATGGCTTACCTGTTGATGACCTACTTCGGTCAGCAGGGACGCAGAGAGGCACAAAAGTTGCTAGAAAGAAACGCTCAAGATGGCGACCGACTGTTGGGAGCTTTCAACATTCCAATGCCACATTGGCTTGACTTTTTCTGCTACACAATGTTTGTCGACAGAGACGGTAAGTTCCAACTTGGTATGCTATCCACATCTGCATTCAAGCCTCTAGCAGCCTCTATGGGACCAATGCTCAAAGAGGAATCATTCCACCTTGGCACTGGATCTAATGGACTGCGCAGAATTATCAAAGCGGGCGTAATACCACTAGATATGCTACAGCGTTACATCAACAAGTGGGTATCAACTGCTCACGACTTGTTTGGAGTAGATGCCTCATCATCCGCCCACTGGGCATATGTTTGGGGAATCAAAGGACGATGGGACGAGCGTAAGAAACTCGACGCTGGTGTAGAAGTCAACAAAGAGGTTCTCAACGAAGAATCCAGAGGCCACTATCATCAGGAAATTGTTGGTGAAGTGAGAAAACTATGCGGCTATCTACCAGAGGGTGCGGAAGAACTCTACGTCCCTCACGAAAACTTCAATCGAGCGATTGGTGCAACAAAAGGACAACACTTCAATGTCGACGGAACCCCATTCGAAGGATCTGAAGAAGACTACGCTGCTTACCTCGCAGAAGTATTGCCAACAGACCAAGATGAACTAGATTTACAGGAACTATTCAAGCAAGAATGGATTGCTAACAAACCAATGTCTACTCGCCAAATCGAGTCAGGAATTGGAGCTAGTGCATAAGACTAGGTGGGTTTTACATGATCCCTGTCTCCCTTTATGGCGTTGATGTAAATCGATGTGAATCATTTTACGACAAATTGCCGGGCCTAGTTGCTGACAGTATAGATGATGAGGAATACTCTGATGCACTGTTTGCTATACAAAACAAGGCTTCGATGGAGCACATCAAAGTTGCAGAAAATTGGGCTAATAGACAACCTTATGCCTTTCCTGAAGAAGTAGCAAATGAAATTGAAATGATTATCAGGACTGTTTCATATCCCGATGTAGCCTTGCTAGAACATCTTCTAACAATTGAAGGTATTGACACTCAAAGGGTCTCAGAATGGATGCACTTCTCAACCAACCTCTATCCAATATACAGTCAGAAGGCCTGTGATGCACTAACTGAAATGGGGTTAGATACTCCATACGAACTAAATGACATGGCAAGCTATGGTCTTTATGTATCAAGGATTGAAGGACTTAAGATGTATGCTCCTGCCAAAGGATTACCTGAAATTGGCCTTCCCAGATCCAGAATGCTCCAACTAGGTTTGGAGCGGTTTGAATGAACAATTTTTTAGTTCACATTAAACTATTCTTAGTTGCAGTAATATGGGGCCTTGGCTGGCCTGCCGGCCGAGTTGTAGCCAATGATGTTCTGCCTTTCACAGCATCTTGGCTTCGATATGTTATCGCAACGGTTAGTTTCTTGGTATTCCTGAAATTTTCTGGACAATGGATGTTTCCCAACCGCAGGGAATGGCGACGTTTGTTTGCAATAGGGTTTATTTCGACCGTAGTGTATCAGGGCTTTTTCATGTTTGGAATGCAGTATACTGCCGCTGGTGATGCATCGTTAATGATTACCTTTAATCCATTATTTACCGCAATTTTAGCAATAATTTTTCTGAGCGAAAAAATGCATCTAAACCTAGTAATTGGGTTAGTCATGGGGATTACTGGTGTAGGCATTTTATTCTATTATTCACCTAATGTTGATATAGATTTTTCATCTAGAGTTCTTGGAAACCTGCTGATTGCTTGCGCAGCACTATCGTGGGCATGTAATACTATACTAATGAAACAAGCCATGACCAAGCCCGCAGGAGATGCGACTAAGCCTCTAAACCCGCTCGAATTAACAGTTTGGTCATCGGTGGCTGGACTGTTAATCCTCACACCAATCACAGCAATAGAAGCAATGACTCAAGGAGTATCCGTTCCAAGTTTCGATGGTTGGATTGGCGTAATTTTCTTAGCATTATTCTCCACTGTGATCGCTTATGTTTGGTTCGCTGATGGAATTATCAACATTGGTGCATCTATGAGTGCATTATACGTTTACTTAGTACCGCCCTTTGGTATCATCGGCGGCTATCTTTTGCTTCAAGAAAAACTGGGCACTTCTCTACTATTTGCCTTCGTATTAATCACTGGAGGAGTAATAATCGCTCAAAGAGATAACTCCTCGACAAGCAAGCATGATGAAGCCCAACCTGTTGGGTTGTAGTATGGGCATAACCAAAGTTACAGTAATCGGTGCCGGCACAATGGGTGCTGGAATCGCTCAAGTATGCGCACAGGCCGGGTGGCAAACCACCCTTTACGACGCCTATCCAGAAGGTCTTGACCGTGGAATGAAGAGAATCGACGCTTTTTGGGATAAGGGAATTGCGAGAGGAAAAACTACTGCCGAACAAAAACGTCAATGGTCAGAAAATCTAACCGCCGAGCAAGACCTATCCAAAGCAGTTAACAAGTGTGATTTGGTTATCGAAGCAGTTCCAGAAATTCTAGAATTAAAACAAAAAATATTCCGAGAAGTTGAACAATATTGCTCAAGACAAACGATTTTCGCTACCAATACATCGAGTTTATCGATTGCTAAAATTGCCCAAGGGATGGACAATCCGGGCAACTTAATCGGAATGCATTTTTTTAATCCTGTCCCAATCATGAAATTACTTGAACTAGTGAAGCATGATGGAACAAATAAATCAACAGTGGAATTTGCTCAAGCGGCAGGTTTAGCTATGGGCAAGACTACTATTCTAGTCAATGATGTTCCAGGATTTGCCACCTCGAGATTAGGAGTGGTATTAGGTAATGAAGCGATTCGCATGCTGGCTGATGGAGTTGCGAGTGCAAAAGATATCGATACAGCAATGGTTCTTGGTTACAAGCATCCCATGGGACCGCTGGCACTTACCGATTTAGTCGGATTAGATGTAAGGAGGGATATTCTCAAAAATTTACAACAATCATTTGGCGATGATTCCTACGCGCCCCACCCACTCCTGGAAAAATTGGTTCAGGAAAATCGACTCGGCAAAAAAACTGGGGTTGGAATCTATGATTGGACCAGTGGAGAAGCAAGTGAAACTGAATTACCAGAGTTCTAATCAAATTTCGGTTTTCGCTTTTCGATAAAGGCACTTACCCCTTCTTTGAATGCATCAGTTGTTCCGGCAGCCTCGATTAGAGTTCTCTCGTGCTTTAGATGCGTTTCGAAATCATGATGCGTTTGCACATCGAGTAGATGTTTGGTCGCCTCCTTAGTATGGGGTCCCCATGAACTCCACAATCTCGCAACATCAATAGCACGATCAAGTAAATTGGATTGTTCGACCACCTCATCAACCGCACCATTATTCAGTGATTCTTGCGCATCCCATATTGCGTTTTCAAAGAAGAATCTCCTACTAACTTGATTTCCAACCAGTCTAGGTAGTAACCATGTCGTGCCGCCATCAGGTGAGAGTCCCATGCCCGAATATGATGCAGCTATTTTGGCTTGGGGCGACGCAATCCTGACGTCACATGCTAGAGCTAAACCGAGTCCACCACCTGCACATGCTCCATTAATTGCCGCCACACATATTGTTGATGACTGCCTCATTCTACTAATCAAGGGATGTAGAACCCCTGTTAATTCACGAATTAATTTTGGCGCCTCATTCTGCTCGATTGCTTCAGCAAAGGCATTGATATCAGCTCCGGCAGAGAAGAACTTTCCATCACCTGTTATTACTAAGCCTTTGACTGATTTGTCTGAAAGAGCTGAATCTATTGCGGCTGCAATCTCAGGAAGAAACTCCATCGAGAATGATTGGGTTGCTGATTTCCCTGACATCGTAACTAGAGCAATGCTGCCGTCCAAAATTTCAGTCAAAACTGGCATAATCCGTCCTCACAACTTAATATTTACATTCTTTACTTTAGTGTAAAATCGTAACGCATCTTTGCTTTGCTCGATACCGATTCCTGACTGCTTCCAACCGGTGAATGCGGTTTGCGGGAAGGTTACTGGGAACTCATTTATTGATACCATACCAGATTCTAAGTCCCGCGCTAAGTTATGCGCTCTGCTCAAATTATTTGTCCAAATTCCGTTTAGAAGGCCGAAGTCTGAGTTGTTAGCAAGGCTAAGCGCCTCTTCGTCTGTAGAGAATTTACTAACCGACAAAACTGGACCAAATAATTCATCGTAAAACAATGGGTTTTCCGGTTCAACATCAACAACAATGGTCGCCTGCATAAACGCTCCCTCACCTTCAATAGCTTCACCGCCACATACTAAACGGCCACCATGTGCGAGGCCATTAGCCAGTTTTTCGAGGACTTCTGTACGATGATTTTGATGAACTAGACTACCAATTCTCACTCCCTCTGACATCCCAGGACCAACCTTCCACTTACTTACCTCAGCGATAACTGCGTCGACAAACTCGTCATGGATGTCTTCGTGGACTATTAGTCTTGAGCCTGCCCAACACATCTGCCCAGCGTTCATGAATATGCCAAAACAAATTGCCTTAGCAGCATATTTCAGATTCGCATCTGGGTATACAACATTGGCACCCTTACCACCTAACTCTAGAGTAACTGGTGTGAGATTTTCGCTAGCTTTAGCCATAACAGCCTGACCAGTTGGCACTCCTCCAGTTAGAACTATGCCATCAACGCCCTTATGCCCCGCTAAAGCATCTCCAATTAACTTACCAGACCCGGTAATGATTTGCAGGACGCCGTCAGGTAGCCCAACTTTTGCTTCATCGATGACTCGCATCCAAGCAATCAGAGAAAGCGGTGTCCATGATGCAGGCTTAGCGATTACTGTGCAACCAGCCGCGAGTGCCGGGGCAATCGATCGTAGCGCTAGTTGGAGTGGGAAGTTCCATGGAACGATATGCGCAGTCACGCCAATTGGTTGTCTTAAAGTGTAATTTAGACGATTACCGGGTACAGGAATAGTTGCTCCCTCAATCTTATCGGCAAATCCAGCAAAATATTCCATTGTCCATGCACCGTAGCGTATTTCTGACAGGGCCTCACGGAAGGTTTTACCATTATTCTCAGATTCTATCTTCGCCAGATCCTTTGCTGCAGCATAAGTTGCAGCAGCCATCTTGTTCAGTATTCGGCCGCGTTGTGCAGGGTCGATATTTTTCCATTCTGCACTGTTGAATGCCGCCCTTGAAGCATCTACGCATCGATTGACATCATTCATTGTGGCCTTTGGAACTGTGGCCAATACTTCACCGGTAGCTGGATTTATTGCATCACTAACCTCACCGTTTTCAGA
>DAWS01000106.1:0-1772 GCA_002506025.1 Euryarchaeota archaeon UBA111
AAATCACCTACATACTTGTTGTATCAACACCAGGAAGTTGGTCTTCTGATTCTCGATAAACAGTCCGCATATTGTTTATGAAATTCCGCTCTTTTATCACTAACACGAACTCTCTGAAGCCTGGGTCTTCCTCTCCATCAAGATGATTCAACAGGACTTCTAAGGTTATTCGGGCACCTTCACGGTGGGGATAGCCAAAGATTCCCATTGAGATTGGTGGGGAGACAATACGTTTTACATCTTTCATTTCTTTGAATCGGTCAAACAAATTGTGGTAGGTTTCTGGTAATAATTGGCGCCTAGTCTCATCTTGACTTGGGCGACGGCAATCTGGACCAACTGCATGAATAATGTATTTGAAATTATCAGCTAAAGCGAATGGCTCGGTGACGACATTATGAGTAACTGCACAAGGTGGAGCGTTTATCTTCCGCTTTTCGAGGCAGATATTTCGGGTAACTTGAGTCAGTTCCTGACCAGCTTTAGCGTGTATTAGGGAATCTAAACCTTCCCGACCAGATAGGCGATTATTTGCCGGGGTAATTAGTGCGTCACCTGTATGATCCCAGACCTCACCACCAACAACAGTTAGCACTCCCCACTTACAGGTTCTGGCCATGTATAGTTCCGGCATCGTACAAGCATGGAGGGGTGTCTTACTTATTTGGTTCGCAGAAATGTGCGATTTTTACTGGCTTTTGATAAATCTACACATAACCGAGTGTTTTCCTAGAATAATTCATTATCTACCTAGTGATAGGACTAACGATAGCATGGCAGTAGGATATGTGTTGGTTAATGTCACTCCTGGCATGGAAATAGCCGCATACAACTCGATTAAAAGCATGGAAAACGTTGATGACATTACAGTATTATTTGGCGACTATGACTTAATAGTAAAATTAGTTGCTGATGATTTAGCCTCGATTGCCAAGACTGTTGTTGAAACTATCAGACCTGTCCAAGGAGTATTGAATACGAAGACTTTGGCTGGGGCTGACGTCGTATAATCAGGCTTTCCATGGCCTGTTTTGCTGATTTTTCTAACTCCGAAAGGGGTGCTGCGCCCCATATGTAGCGCAGTATAGCGGTTTTTCGGCACAAATACTATATACCTAACCAATTTACTTGTCACCGGAGGTTATCCAAAATGTCTGATAAGAAATATTTCGTCCTAATGCAGGGCGGTAAAGATACAAGCCAAGTATTTGCGAGCAAACAACCACGTGGTGCAGCCCTAAAGGCAGCCACACGTGGACATACCGATATCCGCCTGAGAGAGCGTGGAACCAAGAGAGTCCACTGCTTCACTGGCAGCATATCAATGGTTGACAAGCCAGCAAACGGCCCAGCTTGGCTTCCTGACAAGATCAAGAAGGCAAACGTCAAGAAAATCGGAATCGAGCACCTTTGAGTTGCGATTCTGAGTCTTCTGACACCTTATGAACTGATATATTCTGCGGAATATAACTGCCCCTTCGAAGGTTTAGGCCTTCGAGGGGGCTTTTTTTATTTTCATTACCCTTTAATTCGAAATGGGCAATGATTTCTTTGTATATTGTAACCAGTCTCCAACCCATAGCGCGGTTATTATCATTAGAAATTGTGCAATTAGGCGCAAGATATGCCAAATAGGCGCAAAAGTCCTACCATCCAGAGGTATATCATTAACCCACATGTTGTAATTAGCCCAATATATCGCCAGCAAGAACAACACCGTCAGTGCAGAGAAATATCTCCGGGTTTGGGGCACTACTATACCTATTCCGAGG
>DAWS01000106.1:2166-6135 GCA_002506025.1 Euryarchaeota archaeon UBA111
ATCGGTTCGAACCATTGTGTATCAGTAAAATGAGCAATTCCCACATTGATCAAGAATATGCCAAATATGGTTGAGGTAGCGTGCTTAGCTAACACAACTAAGCCCATCTTATTCCCTTCAATAGCGAACTTTTTGCCTTGTTATAGTCCGCCATATTCTCTGTAGCGGGTCATAATATCGGTCAACTACTCGTTCCTTTAGTTGGATTATGGCATCGTCGGTAATTTGGATGCCCGCTGGACATACTTCTGTGCAACACCGTGTAATATTACAATACTCAACCCCGAATTCTTTCTTTATTTCTGGTATTCTGTCTTCAAGATCAAGTGGATGCATTTCATATTGAGCAAGTCGAACGAGATTTCTAGGTCCGGCGAAGTCATCAAACAACTCGTGGTCTCTTAGCACGTGGCAGGTATTTACGCACAAGAAGCATTCAATACATTCTCTGAAATGTTGAACCCTGTCAGCTTCCATTTGATTGAATTCCCAATCCATCTCAGATGGACCGTTTATCGGCTTAATTCTCTGAGCAACTTCGTAGTTCCATGAAACATCTGTGACTAAATCTTTGACATGTGGGAATGTTTTCATCGGTCGAACATCAATTGGCTCGCCTTCACTGACTTCCTCAACCACATCACTCATCCTAGTCATGCACATTAGACGAGGCCGGCCATTAATTTCGGCTGAGCATGAGCCGCATTTTCCTGCTTTACAATTCCATCTCACTGCTAAATCAGGCTCTTGTTCATGCTGAATGCGATGGACGCAGTCTAACACTACCATGCCTTCATCTAATTCAATCTCGTAATCTTGCATAGCCGAGTCATCGCCTTCACCCCTCGTTATCTGGAAATTCTGCTTTTTACCCTTCAGTGACATCATTCATTACCTCCGGCTTCTGCAGCTCTCTCAGCGATTATTGCTTTGACTTCCTTGATTGCATCTTTTAGATCTGCGCGCATCTCAGCAATTGGTTCTTGACGTATTTTTATCTCGCCATTTTCCATGTAGATAATATTCAGAGTATTACCCCAATAATCATCATCAGGGACTGGGAAATCATCTCTTGTGTGACCGCCTCTACTCTCTTCTCTGGTTACAGCTGCTAAGGTTGCTGCATAAGAAACATCTACCATGTTTTTGAGATCTAGGGCTTGATGCCAGCCAGAATTATACTTCCTCGAGGATCCAGGGTATGCTGACAGTCTTCGAGATTCAAAATCTTTCAAGTCATTAATCGCCTCATCAAGTTCTGCTTTAGTTCGAATAATTCCGACCTTGGCCTGCATCATATCTCTCAACTCGTCATATATTAGACCAGGATTCTCGCCACCTTCGTTGTTGAAGGGTTCAAGCATGACTTCGATTGCTTGGTTGACCTGTGTGACATCAATTACTGGTTGAGCAAGGTCTTTTGCTCGCTTAGCAGCAAATTCACCCGCACGCTTGCCAAATACGATTAGGTCTGACAATGAATTACCACCTAAACGGTTTGCTCCATGTAGCCCTGAAGCGACCTCGCCACAAGCGAATAGTCCTGGGACGGATGATTCTTGAGTTTCTGCATCGACCATTACTCCACCCATCACATAGTGGGCTGTTGGGCCAACCTCCATCGGTTCTTTGGAGATATCTACACCCGCTAATTCCTTGAACTGGTGATGCATTGAAGGGAGTTTTTTGAGGATCGCTTCCTCGCCACGGTGCGAGATGTCGAGGAATGCGCCACCATGAGGTGAGCCGCGTCCTGCTTTAACTTCAGAGTTGATTGCTTTCGCAACGACGTCTCTGGTCAATAGTTCTGGGGGCCTTCGCACTGTCGCAAGTTTGCCAGATACTACTTCCTCAACCCACTGGTCTGATTCCTCAATGGTTTCAGCATGGTCGCCAGCAAACATTTCTGGGACATAATCGAACATGAATCTCTGGCCATCGGAATTGGTCAGTCGGCCGCCTTCACCTCTGACACCCTCTGTCACTAGAATGCCACGAACTGACGGTGGCCAAACCATTCCTGTGGGATGAAATTGGACAAATTCCATGTCACGTAATTCTGCGCCGGCCCACAAGGCTAGTGCGTGACCGTCACCGGTATACTCCCAAGAGCCTGAGCAAACCGACCAAACTCTTGTGATTCCTCCGGTTGCTAATACAATCGACTTTGCTGAGAAGGCATGGAAGTCCCCATCAACTCGAGTATAAGCAACACAACCAGTGACTCTATCACCTTCTTTTAGCAAGTGTCTAACAGTATATTCCATGAAGATATCAATGCCTTCATGAATACCACGCTCCTGTAATGTGCGAATAATCTCAAGGCCTGTGGCATCTCCAACGTGGGCCAATCTAGGGAATGTATGGCCGCCAAAGTTACGTTGATTGATTAGGTCTTTCTTGGTGCGGTCAAAAACAGCACCCCATTGCTCTAATTCCCTTACTCTGTCAGGAGCTTCTTTGGCGTGATATTCGGCCATCTGCCAGTCAGCTAACCATTTACTACCTTTCATCGTGTCATGGAAGTGGACTTTCCAACCATCTCTTGGATCAGCATTTTGTAGCGCCGCAGCACAACCACCCTCTGCCATTACAGTATGTGCTTTTCCTAGAAGTGATTTGGTTATTATTGCAGTTTTTGCGCCGCTTCTCGCTGCTTCAATTGCTGCGCGTAATCCGGCACCGCCAGCGCCGATTACAATGACATCATATTCATATTTCTTGAAATCTTCAGCCATAGTAATTCCTCACAACAGGATAAGTTTCCAGTCTGCTAAACCGGTAAAGTAGCCTTCGTTTACAGCAAACACCCAAAGGTCGCCGATGAAGACAAATGAAAGTGAAGTCCAGAACCAAAACCCGTGGGACCGATTAGTCAGACTGAGTCTGCCGAATAGTTTACCTCTGATTTGGCTAATACCTGTGGTCCAGCGGTCAAGCATGCCGCCAGCGAGATGCCTCAGTGCGTGACATGAGGTAACATACATGGTCAACAAAAATGCTTCAATTGCCATAACAAAGGTCCCAACAGAAACTCCATACTGGCCTCCTTCAAAAGTCAATGTATGAGTTACGTCCCACCACTTGATTGCGATGATTATCATCGCAGCGTAAAGAAAGTAGCGGTGTAGGTTATTGAGGATGAATACTCGCTTTTCACCCTTGTATCCAAGTTTTTTGTTTATTTCTGGCTCATCGACCCAACAGGCAGACGGACTTGCAAAGAAAGTGCGGTAGTATACTCTTCGCATGTAATAGCAAGTGCCGCGAAAACCAAATGGAATCCACAGAACAAGAATTGCTGCATTAACCCAGTTTGGATGGTTCCACTCCGAAAGACCGAACAATTCCCACTCTAGTATATTGGGCGAGAATATTGGAGACATTACAGTACTACCATCTAATTGGTAGGAAATGCCAGTGTCATGAAGGAATAAACGCCAGAATGTGTAAAGGAGAGCAAGTGTAAGTGCAAGCCCCATTGCTAGGGGCTGAGACCACCAGTTATCAACTCGATTTGTGCGTCCCAGTCCATTGATTACAGGCAGTTTGATTCCTTCACCCAAAGATTACACCGCCTCCCCCCCCGGGGGCGAACGGGAATACCCTAACGCGCACAGTCTTTGAGGTTGATTATTCAGTGGTTGTGGATGATGAAATTAATTCAGCAACCTCCCACGCTTCCTGTAGCATGGAAAAATTTGCCCAATATGACTTCGATTGCCACATTTTAATGCCATCTTGTCCGATTAATTGGACCGTCGGTGTGCCCGGGTTATTGAACCCCTCAACAACCGTGTAGGTAGTTTTCAAGCCTGTATCATAATCGACAATCATATCTGACTCCTGTGGGATTATGATTGGCCATGGAGTGTAGTTAGAGTTGTTTTCCTCATAGCCAAAGACTTCCATTACTCGATCAGGCGATTCAATCTCTGCCCAGCGGTGAATGCTAACTACATTTACCGA
>DAWS01000100.1 GCA_002506025.1 Euryarchaeota archaeon UBA111
TCTTGTTTGATTGCCAAACAACCGATGAATACCATGAAGAATGTTCCAACTAATTCGGAAACGAACTCCACACGCATAATCACTCCAGGTACCGGCATTTAATCCGTTTTTCTACATAGATTACCATATCATAATTGTGAATAACTCATACAGTCTAGGCTAACCATGGCGCAGGACGGCAAGTTGATGGGAATCCCTCAACTACTGCAGTTCAACACCCTGATTATCCTTGCTACATTGTTCTTGGCGATAGTCGGCAGTCAGATTTTGTCGACTAACATGGGTGGTAACAACATCATTTATTCGATAATTATTCTATCTCTAGCCTTGGGTTTGCTGGTTGTTTCTGCAGACTTTTTCATCGAAGGTGCCAAAGGTCTTGCCCGCCGTGGTGGCATACCTGAGGTGGTGATTGGCTTGACCATAGTATCGATAGGCACATCTTTGCCAGAAATACTCGTAACCTCAACTTCCGCACTAAATGTCACAGAAAACCAGGAAGTCGCTGATTTCGCGATTGGAGGCATCCTTGGTTCGGTTTTAGTCCAAATAACCCTAATTCTTGGCTTTGTTGCTTTGGTCAAAGGTCTGAAGATTAGGCCTTCGTGGCTAAATCGGGATGGTATGATAATGATGCTTTCACTACTTCTAATGACATTCTTCCTAATCAGCGATGAAGGTATAACTAGGCTTGAAGGCATCATTCTTTCCAGCCTTTACATAGTATACATCAGTTGGCTACTCTACAACAGAAAGGAGATAATGGACGAAGAATCAAGCGGAGAGGCTGAATCCATTGAATTACGTAGCTTGTCTTGGTCGGGTGCAGCATATTTTGTTATGGTATTGATTGGATTGGCACTTGCGGTTTTTGCTGCTCATCACTTAGTCGTGAATGCCAGTGATCTTGCCTATGAAATGAATATTCCTCATGCAATTATTGGGACCGTTGTTTCAGGCTTAGGGACCTCATTACCTGAGTTAACCATTGCATTCATGGCTGCCAAGCGTTCGCAAGGCGTAGCAATAGGAACTCTGATTGGCTCTAATATAACCGATCCTTTACTCTCAATAGGCATCGCTGCAACGGTACACCCACTCTATCTAACAGATGCCGGGTCAGACATGATAATGCTGGTAATTCTACCTGCCTCGATAATCAGCACGGCAGTTGCCCTATTGTTGATGCGCACATCTTATGAATTTAGAAAATGGGAAGGTATTATTTTGATAGTTTTGTATTTCATATTCTTAGCCGTGTGTGAATATTTCCGAAGAGTCGGTTTCTAAACCATGAAATCTTAACCCTCCACTGCTTCGGGTAATCATGGTCAACTTCAAGCTTGATGATATGCAAGAAGGTTTGAGAGATTTAGCACATGAATTTGCTATTGATGAAATCAGACCAAATGCTGAACAGTGGGACGAAAAATCGCAATATCCAAAAGACGCAATTTCCGCTGCTCACGAGCTTGGTATTCTAAATCTACACATACCAGAAAAATACGGCGGAATGGGCCTCGGGTGCATGGAAGAAGTACTCGTCAATGAGGAACTTGCTTGGGGTGACCCTGGCTTCGCTACTGCGGCTTATGCTACTGCGCTTGCCTGTGCACCGCTGATTACCGGGGCAACAGAAGAACAGAAAGAAATCTGGCTTCGTAGAGTCGCTGAACAAGGTCACTTAGCATCGTATGCAGTTACCGAACCAGGTGCTGGTTCAGATGTCGCAGCCTGTAAAACAACGGCGGTCTTAGACGGCGATGAGTATGTCATCAATGGGGAGAAAATGTGGATAACTGGTGCTGGTTACTCAGATTTCTTTTTTGTATTAGCAAAAACCGACATAAACGCTGGATATCGTGGTATGTCTGGATTTATTGTCGAGCGTGATGCGGAGGGATTTTCTCTGGGCAAAAAAGAGACAAACATGGGACAAAGATGTTCTGACACAAGGTCAATTGTATTCGATAATGTAAGAGTAAGCAAAGACCAATTAGTTGGCGGTAGCGAGTCTGGAGGATGGATGAATGCCATGAAGGCATTCGATGTCAGCCGACCCAATATTGCTGCTCATGCAACCGGTCTTGCTCGTGCATCTTATGAGCATGCATTACAATATTCCAATGAACGCTCAACATTCGGGAAACCTCTACACAAGCATCAAGCAATACAATTTATGCTTGCAGATATGAAGACGAAAATCGAAGCCTCCAGAATGCTTACTTGGAAGTCAGCATACGAGTCTGATGGAGGAATTAGGAATACTGAGTCTGCTGCCCATGCCAAACGTTTCGCCGCCGATACAGCAATGGAGGTTTCAACCGATGCAGTGCAAATTTTCGGCGGCTATGGTTACTCAGAAGAGTATCCAGTTGCCCGACTAATGAGGGCTGCCAAAGTAATGCAAATTTATGAAGGATCATCCCAAGTCCAACGCATGATAATTGGGCGAGAAATTACTAAAGATTTCTAGCCGGTTTTGGCGGTGATTTTTTGCCTACATCTACTCCAGCAGTGATTCTGAGTGGTGGTCTTAGTGAACGCTTGGGACAGCCAAAAGCGCTGGTAAAAGTCCGTGACCAGACCATCCTTTCAATTGCAGTGAAAAAGCTACAAAATGTAGGTTGTAATCCAATAATCGTAGTGGTCAATCAAACTCTCCAATTTGAAGCCCTAGTAAACTCAAATGGTGCCACAGTAGTAGTAAACAAGACGCCAGAAACTGGTAGGACAGGCAGTCTAAAAATTGGGCTTAATTCAATAATTTCTGAGTTAGGCAGAATTCCCAGCAAACTGCTCATGGTTCCGATAGATCGTCCGGGTTGGAAGGTAGCACACGTTATTCAATTGTTGAATCAAAATACCTCCTCATGCTTGGCCGAGGGAAAGAAAAAAGGGCACCCAGTATTAATAGTAAAAAATAACTTACTT
>DAWS01000138.1 GCA_002506025.1 Euryarchaeota archaeon UBA111
GTAATGGAGACAAACCTGAGTTGGACTGGAGAAGATTATCTTGACTTCAATGTGGAGTTTACTGATGAGCCGGTGAATATCAACTTCTCCGGATTTTGGCAGTTTCCAGTATGGATTGATTCAATTCAAGCATTTGATAGCAACGGCGCGATATACAACCTCGATGCTGATGAATGGACACACAATAACGGAGTGCTGAAAACCGAGGAAGGAGAAGCCTCTTTTTCATTAACCGTAGATGGTGACTTCATGTCAGATGGTGGGATAATTTCAGGTGCTGACATAACTTGTTCAGGCACCTGTTCAATCACCAACAGCACTTTATCTTGGAGCGCTCCAATGAATATTCTTGATGGTGGGCAATTAAACGCCGCAAATAGTAACATAAACGGAAGTAGAACCTACGAAGATATCATTGTCCACGATACTGCCTCAATCAACTATGATACTGAAACAATGACGGGTACTGGTGGTCCCACAGATATGTGGATTAGATTACTCTCAAAAAGAGTCATAGAAACTAACCTAAAAGATGCACCAGCAAGCGTTCATTTTGAAGGTTTAGGATATTTAGCAAGTAATGGTGATTTGATGTTAAATGAGTATGGCGCTATAGATCTCGGCGAAAACAACAATCCAACCGTCAGCAAATACCTAAGAATGACAGAATGGGTAGATAGTAGCGGAACTTTGAACCAAGAAACTGGCATCATTATGATTACGCTTAATGGCGGGACTTCCGTGTGGAACGGCGATTATTCCGTAACCCTAGACCCTGCTCCGACAACACCGAGTTTTACAGCCAACATTGCGTTACCATTTGTCGTCATTGATGAGGTAAAACCTGAGGATTCTCAAGGGACTGTCGACAAAGGCCTAGGAGTTATGCTGACTGTAACCAATACCGGCGGAGTCAGTGTGGCCACGAACATAAGATGTTACGAAGGTGTCGATGAAGCGGACATGGCAACAATATACGTAAGTCTTGATGCTGGTGAATCGAAAGATGTCCCTGCTGTTTGGTATGCTAATTCTTCCGGAGCTAAAACACTAAATTGTAAAGTATCGATTCCGTCATTTTTCAATAGTCTTGCGGAAGATTTGACCTCAGTGGCAGGCACTGACTCTGATGCTGTTTCGTTTAAGTTAGCAGAGGACAGGGAAGACGCACCGATTATTCTTTACTCAGCAATTGTCATAGTAATCATAATTGGCACATTGATATTCACCAGAGTTTCTGCTAACAAACTCAACGCAGTAAATGAAAGCGAAGAACTCGATGGTGATGAAGAAGTCTCAGATGTGCCAGAGTGAGAACCTACATTACACCACTGTTTTGTGATGAAGATTTATTGAAACTCTCCTTCGTGAATGATTTCCATTGTGTTCCAATGCAATTAATGTGGATTTCAAGCGTGTGCTTCAATCAACACCCGTCTCACTAAACACTCTTAATACGACCACACCGGCGATGATTAATCCCATGCCAAATACTGCAGCAGTGTCTATCTTCTGGTCAAAAAACAACACTGAGATAACCGCTAAGCTAGCGATGCCAACGCCTGACCAGATTGCATAGGCTACTCCTATTGGTATGGTGTCTAGAGTCAGTGAAAGAAAGTAAAACGCCAAACAGTATCCTACAACGACAATAACTGATGGCCATAATTTTGTGAAACCATCTGATGATTTAAGGAAAGATGTGGCGGTTACCTCGGATAAAATGGCCAGTGTCAGGTATAGCCACTTAGACAAATTAACAGCCTCAGCAGGTGGTCATTTGACCATCTTGGGTTGAGTCATCTTCATTCCAATCAAGTTCCCAACTATTGCTAGAAATATATGTGCTGGCTGTATCGCCGGCATAAAATTGGTTGGTAATCTCAATCTCGAAACTGTAACACCCACTATCATCATAAAAATCGTCTTTCTTTAGATACTCAGTGCTCTGGTCATTAAGTCCTGTCCCGGGCATCCCTAGCCACCCGTTGGCTTTACCAGTCTGAGTTCCTGAAAATGTGCTTGACCATGACGCATCAAGTCCACTAACCGTCACCGTAGGCATGACATACTGAGTAGTGGAGCCTTTCTTTATTGTCATCTTGAAAGTGTAATCTGAAGTAACCGGAATTAATCCTAAATTATCGAGGGTGTGTCCACCATTTTCTTGAGCCCTTTCAGAAGGCGAGAATAAACCCACAATTGCATCGATTGTTAGGCCATCAGTGTATGTGTAAGACTCCGTGCCGTCAGGCCCGGAGCGTGTTCCCGTTTTTAGAACCTTGAAAACTCTGGTTGCTGAATCAAGAACTTCTCGTGTCATGAAATCCGGATCGATATCGGCGGTTATCGTCTGGCCATCTGACGAATCTACTGATATTGTGTATTCTTTGACCACATTAGCCGTGTAATCTAGTGAATTTCCTCGAAAAATCTCAGATATCGATATATCGAAACTTGCCCTATCATTAGACATTGATTTACTGCCTGACCAAACTTCAACTCCGTCAGCGTATATTTTTGCATCAGCATCTGAGAAGCTACCCCTAACAACGAACGAGATTAGATTTTCATCTTCATCAATTGATATCTCCGTAACGGCCATCGAAGCATTAGTTGGCACAATCATGATTGCTGCATAAGGGCCAACTGCTATGATAAAAGCGAGTGCTACAGATATACCTGTTTTCACAGTCGATACGCCGCCGGTCATTCTTTGTGACTGAATTATTGAACCGATACCCAATGCTAGAACAATTAGCACAACTATTAGACCGAAACCACCGCCTTGCAGAGAGAATATTGCTCCAAGAACAATGATTATCCATCCAGCAAGATTCAGAATCATCGGGACATCTGGTCCATCTGTGTCTGCAG
>DAWS01000060.1:0-716 GCA_002506025.1 Euryarchaeota archaeon UBA111
ATTCAAGAACAAGCGTACACATTATGGAATGATTACTTACAACCAGAGTTTGGTTTTGACGAGAAATACTTACAGGTTACATTCTCAGGACACCGTGGATTTCATTTGCACTATCGTGATCCATCCCTATTCCAATTAGATTCAGAAGCGAGGAGGGAAATTGTTTCCCATATAAGGGGCGAGGATGTTGACGTCAAGAGTAGTCTTGCTAGATATCACCAAGGTGACCGGACAGGCTGGTCAGCAAGAATAAACCTAGGTATGGCAAAAGTTGTTGAAAAATTACAGATTATTGCCCGCAAGGAAAAGGGTTACACTCTGTTGGTAGATGAATTACATCAAGGTTTAATCTCACAAGCAAAACGGGAAAATAGAACAAGTAGCAAAGGAAAAACATCTATACAAAAATTAGCTGATTTACTTGTTAATGAGCAGCGAGTCAATCGTTTACTAAGCGGTAATTTTGGCGTCTTAGACAGATATGAAAGCCTATTTCTAGACCTATTAAAGACGGATACATCGGTTGTGCTGGCAAATGCAGGAGAAGCTGATGAGGTTGTAACTATTGATGTTCGGAGGCAAATTCGCTGGCCTACTTCACTTCACGGAAAATCCGGCCTTAGGGTAACTGAATTCCCCCTTGCCAGACTTGACCCAGATAAATCCACAGCATTTGACCCACTTAGCGAAACTATTGCTCTCCCAAATGACACTAA
>DAWS01000060.1:1134-3893 GCA_002506025.1 Euryarchaeota archaeon UBA111
ATAAGCGAAGCAGGAGCAACATTTCTAATCTTGAAAGGATGGGCGAAGGTTGTTTGATTCAACCTATATTTTGCATGTTATTTTGAGGTTTTTTTCGGTAAGGTTCAATACTATTCAACCCTCCCTCCCATATAGGTGAGGGCATGGGGTTCAGGAAGAACAAGAAAAAAACTGCGGCTCAGCCACCAAATCCTGCTCTACCGCCGGCGCCACTTCCACCGCTCCCTGGCATGCCACTACCCGCTCCAGATGCAAGCGTGTTACCCGACTTACCAGCGCCTAACGAATTACCCCCAGCTGATATGCCAGTTGTCCCGGAATTACCCGCACCCTCATTATTGAGCGAAGCCAACAATTTGCAACAACCTAGCGAGGCAAAAGCAAACGATGAATATGGAGATTTGTGGGCGAAAAAATCCAACAAGCCATTGCCACAAATCTACGGTCACATCGACCGTATATCATCCGGTGAAGCCGGCTCCTTACTCGACCGGTACGCCGACAGATTTGGGCACTCCTTGGATCGCGACATAATTGTCCTTAGGAAACAACAACACGATGAAAAGGTTGCAGAAATAAGAGATGCGCCAGTCGTTGAACTGCTAGACGAAGATGAAGATTTATCACCCGAGCAGATGCTTTCTAACATCGAGGATCAAATAAGGACTCTCAAACCCGCCTATCAAGAGGCAAAGGCTTCCGGCGATTCTACAACTCTGGCAGAGCTAAAACCTCAACTTGAAGCGTTACTAAAAGAGCGTAAACAATTGAAATCCAGTATGGCCGAAGATGAAGCTGTGCCCGTGACTGCTGAGGAGCCAGTGGTTGCTCAGGAAGCTGAGGATGAAGACTTGTTCGTTACATTCGTTGCCATCGTTGACGAACTACTTGGTTCTAACCTCCCTGGCGATGTGGTAGAAGCATTTGTAGCATCTGAAGATTTCTCAGTATACCAAACAGTTGGAAGTGACCCAATGTCTGCCGATGATGAGATGCGTGGATTATTTTTCGGCATAGTCGATAACCAACTGGGTAATATGGACCAAGAATCAATTGAGGAATTTGTCGAATCTAGCGACTTCCAGATTTACAGCACAATAGGCGAAATGTATCAGTGAGATGATTAAATGGGATTATTAGACAAAGCAGGCGGAACAACAAGTAAAACCGAAGCCAAGCCAAAACCAAAGGCTAAGCCCAAAGCCAAGGCAGCACCAAAACCAGAACCAGTAGTCGAGGAAGCCGCGCCAAAAACCGCAGCAAAACCTGCTAAAGCGGAAAAAAAGAAGAAGGAAAAGAAGGTTAGGAAACCAAGAACACCACGGCCATCAGGAATTCCAGACGGTTATGAAATGGCCAATAAACTGGATAGAACCATGAGTTGGTTTGTGAATTTTGGATGGAACTTTGGCGTCCTGCTTGCTGCAATATTCATGATGGCAGGTGACACCAGCGTTGTCACGACTATATTGCTCATTGTGTCATTGGTGATGATTATCCTCAATGTGGTAGTATTGCCGATCAAGACTGGTAGAAATCTAGGTCAGTTTGTTGCTAGAATAAAATTCATCAACACATCAGGTGAGCGCGCCACACCTATTCAGGGAATGCTTTCTAATTCAGTTGGCATATTTGCGCTGTTTGGATTGATGTTTGTATTTGTTTCAACCAGTAAGTTTGGTGACAAAGATGCTGGTGCCGGGCCAATAATTTGGACGGTCATCGGTGCTATTTTCCTGATTTTATACATCGTAAACTGGCAATTTGCCAAAGCTAGTCAATACAATCAGGGACTTTACGATGTGTTGTTCGGCGCTTACCTCGTTAAGCACATTCCTACCAAAGAAGAGAAAGCCGACGGGTTTTGGGCTAAATTCGAAAGCATGGGCGACTATGGTGATAAATTTGCGGCTAGAAGGGAAGCAAAAAGAATTGCGAAAGAGCAAGAGGCGGAAGAAAAGGCAAAAGAAGCAGCAGAAAACGAATCAGAAGATGATGCGGATACTGAGCCCCAGTCTGCTGATGAGCCTGAGGAAAAACCGAAGGAAAAAGCCAAACCCAAGTCCAAGCCAAAAGCCAAACCAAAAAGCAAGGCTAAGAAGTAGTCCTAGCAGTCTAACTCAGCTACAATAATACTATTTTCACCAGTAATCACATATTACACTTAATTTGTTGGTAAATCAGGCTTATCAATCCAGTAATATCGTAACTCGTTATTCTACTACCTGATGCTTGCCTAGAGTTCTCAAGTTGTACAGATACTAACTTAGGTTATATCGTTATGCAACAGATATCACATAGTGCATTCGATATTGACGTCTAACTATGTTGTGGCTGAATCACTCAGATTCAGCATGTTCTGCTTGGTCTCTGGCTAATTCCCGCATATCTTCAACTTCGTCGAGCTCATCAACTATCTCCTCGCCTAACAAGGTCTCCAATACGTCTTCCATTGTCACAATACCTGATGTGCCGCCAAACTCGTCGGTGACTATGGCAATCTGCTGTTTGTTAGTCAGGAATAGATCTAATGTAGCATCTACCGAACTACTTGCTGATATACTCAAAACATCTTTTGCCAAATCAGATATTTTTACTTCCCACTCATCACGACTGGCAGCCATAAGCAACTGGGAACGAATTATGATTCCCTTTACATCATCAATTGATTCACCATAAATCGGGATACGTGAGAACCTGATAACCTGATTTTCGTCCATAATTTCTCTTATAGTTGAATCCATTTGGAAAGCTGTCAA
>DAWS01000123.1 GCA_002506025.1 Euryarchaeota archaeon UBA111
GGGCAATTAATCACCGGAATTGACTTGGCAAAATCGTTCGAGCAAACTAGAATAATTCAAATTCTTGCAGCAGGCTTAATTGTTCTAATTATCGCTTTCTTAATGACCAAGTCCTCGGAGAAATCGCTTAGAATTGCGGTTGGAACAATTGCAGTAGGTATCGCAGTCGATGGCTTAGCAAGCCACTTTGGTGGACGCGGAGTTAACACTGCTCCTGCAGTTTTGTTAGGAATGGGTTTTGCCGCCGATTATCTTTCTCACGCTAGCGATAAAATGCACTCATGGAAACAAGACACCTATGCACGCTGGGGTGCAGCATTTACCTCAGGGGTAGTTTTCTTGACGGTATCGTTTAGCAAATTTCCACCGGCAGGGAATACCGGCCTTCTGCTTTCGTTAACCATATTGATATCCGTCCTGCTAGCTACTTGTTTGGCATTTGTTTCATCAAATAGTCTGATACAAGAGGATGAGTAGGCGATAATATTATCAAAAATTATCACCAGCGGGGACCATGCATCCACTATTTGAGATGGACAACTACATAATTCAAACAAAGTTGCTGAAGATTTTTGGCGGCACTTTTTGGTTCAAAGACTTGGAGGATAACATAGTAGCCTATTCCAAGCAGAAGGCCTTCAAATTAAAGGAGGATATAGTTCTCTATGCAGACACAGCATGCACCCAGCCATTGCTACAGATTAAAGCACGTCAGGTTCTGGATTTGAGCGCAACATATGACGTATTTGACCTTACAACTAGTGAGCACATAGGTTCTGTTCAACGCAAATTCCTCAAATCCATTGTAAAAGACAGTTGGAAATTACTAGACGTCAATGGTAATCAATATGGTGAATTGGTCGAGGACAGTATTGCGATTCTGCGCCGGTTTATCCCCTTAATACCGGCTAAATTCCATTTCGCAATTCCAGGTCATGACGGTATTACCATTCATCAACAATTCAACCCCTTCATCAAGAAGTCATTGTTGACTATACCGCCGGGCCACCCAATGGATCGTCGAATGGTGGCTGCTATAACACTGCTAAACTCGGCCATTGAAGGTAGGCAAAATTGAGCTAACTAGTCAATCAATGGTTTCATCTTTGATACACTCTAGGCTTAGTTATGGCGAGAGTCGTGGTTGTTGGTGCCGGCATTGCCGGATTGAGCGCTGCAATTCACGCAGTTAGCAGCGGCCATCATGTTGTTCTGCTTGAAAAGAAAACCAAAATCGGTGGCCGAGGTACATCACAAAATATCGATGGCTTCTCATTGCATTATGGACCTCATTTGGTTGACAAATCGGGCCCGTTTTTCCGTATGTGTAAAAAGCTGAGTAGGGTTAAGCCAGATGTTAAATCAATCAGGCTTGATAAGATTGAAGTCACAGGCCATGGGCCGATTCGACCCGTTGGAAACATAAAACAGGCAGCACTAAACAAGCGAGCAATCAGAAAGAGAAGCCGTACAAATCCATATTATCAAGCACTAATTTTTTTGTCAAATTGGGGAATTGAAGATAATGAATATCGCGTTAACTCAGTAGTAAAATCAAGATTATGCGTTTCTAATGAAGGATGGATTGGACTAATCGGTAGGCTCGGTGCGGCCTTAGATGAAGTAGGCGTGTTAATTGAAACGCGTTGTGAAGTTGTAACAATAGATGGCCATCAAGTGCATCTAAAGGATGGCAGAAATTTTTCTTGTGATGCGGTAATTTTAGCATGTGGACCAAACGGTGCTAAGCAAATTTTGCAACCGATTAACGGTGATTTAGCGGAACAGAAATTTTCCCAATTAGAAACTAGTGTTGCCAGCTGCGTTGAGTTAGGACTAGATTCAAGACCGATGGCTGGAAAACACTGCCTGATTGATTTAGAGCAAAATGCTGCAATAATTGATTATGCAGCAATTCAACCGAAATTAAACGATACGGGTTCACATATCTCTGCAATAATGGTTAGTGAACAATCTAGTAATTCCTCCGAACGATTGGAAGAGTTACTGAATCAACATATTGCAGGATGGAGTAAGCACATAATCACCGATTTACGTCAGTCACGGATAGCAGTTGGCTACTCGAACCGAATTAATTTTGACGCCTTCGCCAAACATCACATTTTGTTGGCTGGCGCTTGGGTGCAATCTGACTATGCCCTGTCGGATGCAGCTGCTGATACAGGTAAGCGCGCAGCCAAAGGTATCGCCGGAATTTTGTGACAATGAAATTGTTATTCACTGTCGACCAAGAGCAATCAACATGCGTCTAGTGTCTTGGAATGTTAACGGTATTAGGGCCGCAATTCGTAAAGGGATTGACGGTTATTTTTCATCTATTGACGCCGATATATGGATGCTCCAAGAAGTTAGAGCATTGCCAGAACAACTCCCGAAGAATTGGGATTGGCCCGAAGGATATGAAGTCCATTTACATCCGGCAGAAAAAAAGGGGTATTCAGGAGTCGCAACATTGTCTCGTATTCCAATGCAAATAGTCCGCACTGGTAAACCGTCAGCTATTGATCCAGAAGATTCAGAAGGTCGAATTGTGGTATCCAAACACGATCGAATTACTTGTATCAATACCTACTTGCCTAGCGGTTCTAGTGGTAATGAGCGACAGCGTTTCAAAGAAACCTGGATGGATGAATGGCGTAATTTCTTACAACCATACATCGATGCATCAGAACCGGTCATTGTATGTGGAGATCTTAATGTTGCTCACACAGAAGACGATATTTGGAATCCTAAAGGCAACGCAAAGATGAGTGGCTTTTTACCTCAAGAACGTCAGTGGTTTAGCCAATTATTGAATGACGGTTGGCATGATGCATTCAGGGACAGACATGGTGCTGGCACCAAAATCTACAGTTGGTGGTCAAACCGGGGACAGGCAAGGGCTAAAGATCGAGGCTGGAGGATAGATTATTTTCTCCTCAATCATGTCGCAAATGAACTGGTTAAGGATATCAGAATAGAACGTCAAGGCGGTTTAGAAATATCAGACCATGCTCCAGTAATATTGGATATTGACTACTGATGGTTTTCTTCGATATCTGCTAAGGCAATCATCAACTCATCGACAGCGTCGCGTAGTGACTGGATTGAGGAATCTTCAACAATTACTACCAGTTTTACTTCCTCTTCGGTCTCAATTAGGTTGGCAGAACACCCCGGTCGAGATGCTGCAGACAGCAGTATTGTGCCAAGTTTTGCTGGCCCAACCCATTCGATAGTCGCCCGGTAAGATTCGACCATGAACACTCCAAGGGGTGGGCTGATATGAGGATGACTCTTCGGTCCTACATGGCGCAGCAAGAACCGGATTTCAACGTTCTAGCAGGTGCCGGTGGTGTTGCGTTAGGTGAGGCCAGAACTAATCATGAAGGCCGTCAAGCATTATTGTTAGTCCGCGGCGACGAGGATACAACTGAGTATGAAAGTCTGGTTAGAACAATGGGAATCACCATTGTTGAGACAGTTCTTCAGCCCGGACAGCCCGATGTCAAGGGTTATTTTGGCAGAGGTAGACTCCAGGATGTAGCCGATGAGTTGCGATTGAGAGTCGCTGGCCACCCTTGGCGGGAAATTGATTTAGTCTTAATCCACACTAATGCTACACCGCGACAGTTGGTTGCTGTCAGTGATGCAACTAATGTTGAGGTTTGGGACAGGGTTCGTCTATTGCTCTCCTTATTTACCGCCCATGCCAATTCATTGGAAGCAAGAACACAAGTCCGTATTGCTCGCTTACAATCTGATCGGACCGTTCTGAGAGAATTAGCCAATCAAACCACAACTGGTGAGAGGGCGGGATATGGTGGTGGCGGAGTTACTGCACTACAGGCAGTAATTGCTAATGTCAATCGAGAACTCACCTCCCTTAGAAAACGGCAAATAAAACACTCAAAAGCTCAAGCAGAACGACGCCGTCAACGCAGCAGAAGTGGTGCGGTGACGGTTGGAATAGCTGGCTATACTAATGCAGGTAAGTCCAGTTTCTTTCTGAAGATGTCTGGCAAAGAAGTACTCGTTGAAGACAAGTTATTTTCCACTCTTGAGACAACTGTCGGGCGTCTTGCTGCAAGCCCGCGAGTTCTACTTGCAGACACCATAGGGTTCATTGATAATTTACCGAATGCAACATTAGACGCCTTCAGAGCCACTTTGTCAGAAGCACTGGAATGTGATATGCTGCTGTTACTGGTTGATGCTACCGATTCAGCGAAAGAATTCGAGCGCAAAATTTCAGCAACTCAGCGGGA
>DAWS01000121.1 GCA_002506025.1 Euryarchaeota archaeon UBA111
TGTCCTGCTTGCGAGAGCAATGAGTGGTCCCCAGTTGCTGCTCAGAATCTAATGTTCAATACTATGATTGGTGCTGGTAAATCAGGTCGTGATGGTTTTCTTCGACCAGAAACGGCGCAAGGTATGTTTACCTCGTTCCCTAGTTTATACCGTCATTTTAGGGAAAAGCTACCATTCGGTGCAGTTCAAGTTGGTAAGGGGTATAGAAACGAAATTTCTCCACGGCAAGGAATGATTAGACTGCGCGAATTTAATATGGCTGAGTTAGAGTATTTTATTGACCCTGAAATGCCACTGGACCATGATTTTGCCAAGTGGTCTGAAATCGATCTTAACATGGTAAGTGAATCAGATGGTGAGGTTAGCATTTCGATATCTGCGGCGGTTGATGCTGGGATTGTTCGACACGGAACCGTGGGATATTTTATCGCAATGACTTATGATTTTTTGATCAAGGTTGGTATTGACAAATCTAGAATTAGATTCCGGCAACATGAATCCAATGAAATGGCACACTATGCAACGGATTGCTGGGACGCCGAAATATTTGGGTCATATGGTTGGGTTGAGTGTGTCGGGATTGCTCATCGTGGATGTTATGACTTGGAAGCACATGAGAAATATACGGGTAAATCATTGCGTGCTAGACGAGAGTTTGCATCACCAAAAGAGGTAGTAATCGATGGTTGGACTATCGATGGAGCAGTTGCTGGACCTGCCTTTAGGTCCCTTGCTGGTAAGGTCAAAACAGCAGTTGAAAATCTCCCGAAAGCAACAGAATTTCCTTGTTTGTTGGATATTGATGGAACCGCTGTCACGATAGAACAAGAGCATGTTAAACGGCTGCAAAGAACAGAAGTAATCACTGGTGAGTGGTTTATACCCCACGTTGTCGAACCAGCTTTTGGTATTGACAGAATAATTTGGCATATCTTAGACCATGCTTACCACGAAACTACCAAGCAAGAAGAAGACTACACTGTCATGAAGTTGAGCCCCAACATTGTGCCAGTAGATTATGCCGTGTTTCCGCTTTTCGAAAAAGACGGAATGGGGGATATTGCTCAGTTACTCAATAAGCAATTGAACTCTAGGTTAGGAATTGTTTCAATTTACGACTCGAGTGGTTCTATTGGACGAAGGTATGCTAGGGCTGATGAAATTGGCATACCTCATTGTGTTACAGTAGACCACCAATCAGTTGATGACAACACTGTTACCGTTAGAGACCGAGATACTGGCGAGCAAAAGCGTGTTAACATAATTGATCTTTGAATATCAATCAGCGGCCAAAGTATTTGTTAAAATTGAATAACCTTCGTCACAAGGTAACTCTATGGCTGCGGTTTCAGACTGGACTGAAAGACATCGTCCTACCTCCGAGAGCCACTTGGAGGGCAATGAAAACCAGCGGCAAAAAATACGCAAGTGGTTAGATGATTGGAAAACTGGCATCCCGAAAAACAAAGCGATTTTGTTAGTCGGTCCACCAGGTGTTGGTAAGACCACGATTGCCCGTGCCATCGCTCAAGATATGGGATGGAATGTAATTGAATTGAATGCATCAGACGCAAGAAACGCTGCATCTATTAGGAAGGCAGCAACTAAAGGAGCGACACATCGCTCATTATTCTTCAGTCCAGAGGAGAATGACAAAAAGACGCTCATTCTAATTGATGAAGTTGACCACTTAACAGGAGGATTGCGTTCAGTTAGCGAATCTAGAATTAATGATGCAATAAAGGTGAATCTAGATAATTCAGACAATGTGCAATTAAAAGGAGACACAGGAGGTAAAGCAGAATTGCTGAAGTTACTTGCAGAAACCAAGCAACCAGTCATATTGGCCTGTAATGAGGTAATGGGTCTGTGGGGTAAATCATCTAACTGGCGCTCGACTCGAGAAAGATTCCAGCGATTACTGGTTACTATTAATTTTGAACGCGCGAGTAAGGAAGCACTACGGAATATCGCTAGACGAGTACTGAAAGCAGAAAGCATGGATTACGATTCAGACGCAATCGAGGCAATTGTTAGCAATAATCCAGGAGACCTAAGGGCTCTTGTCAGGGATTTACAAGTAATCTGTTCAGCTGACATAAATTCTATAGATAAAGAGACAGTTTTAGAATATGTTCAAACAGGCGACCGCGATGTTTCAGTTGAGGTATTTCCCGGTTTAGCAAAACTGTATAAATCAAATACTGCATTAGACGCAATAAAATTAGGTATATCCATCGATAAATCACCAGCTGAATTACTCAACTGGATACACTGGAATAACCCTTCAATTTTTACTAATACAGAGGCTATTGACAGGGGTAATTCCGCACTTTGTCAAGCCTCTAAAATGCTAATGGCAATGTATGAGAATACAGCACATCGGTCATGGTACTGGAGTTCGCAAATTTCTGGATTAGCGGCCTCAGTGGTGAATCAGCAAGACCTGCCGGGAAAACTATATCCGAGTTATCCAAATTTTCTTAGGCGGAACTCAACTCAAGGTCGCTCGACTATCATTAATCGGTTGAGTGAAATTACTGGGGCAAGTAAATCATCAGTTAGAGAGGAGTTACTCCCGCTACTTATTGCTCTTCACTCTGAATCCTCGGAAGTTGGTAATATCGATGATTTTACTATTTCTATTGACCTTGGTCTTACTGGTAATGAGCATGCGGCGTTGTGTGGACTACCCAAAACTCGTAAATCGACTAAAGAACTCGTATCGAGATATAATTTAGTCGAATCAGAAAAAAGCAAATTAATTCAAAAAAATCTTGATGAGAGTCAAATTGATGACGTGGTCCAAGTTGAAGATCAACAACCAAAAAAAGGTCAGCGAACATTATTTTAAATCATGATTTTCTTCCCGGAATCATTTTCTTAAATAATGCTAAAGCCCTTCTGTCACTGTGTTCTTTATTTTCATCTTGCCAGGTTCTAGGATGTAATAGGATAACCACTGTAAGCAATTCTAATCGGCCAAACCACATCAATATTGAAGTAAATATTAGCACCCCAGAATTCAGTGGCGACCATGTGCTGCTCGGTCCATATGCTCCCAAGGCTGGACCAGTATTACCAAGTGATGAAGCAGTTATCCCGATTATACTTTGGAAGGAATCATCAAGCATCAGAATAGCTAGTAGAATGCTAGATATGCCAAACAGCCCGATCCAGACAAATAACATCCCGACAATTTTGTCTATTTGCTGAGCCTCAACCACTTCGCCATTCATTCTAATTTGTTTGATTTTCCTAGGCTGAGCAATCCTGACCAGTTCTCGCATAGCTACCTTGAATGCTAGTATGATTCTCATCAATTTTAATCCGCCACTTGTTGACCCGGCACATGCGCCAACAATCATCAAAATCATTAATACGAACTGGGTTAATACTGG
>DAWS01000136.1:0-1082 GCA_002506025.1 Euryarchaeota archaeon UBA111
ATTCATCTGGATTCGAATAAGACAACACCACGATGCGATACCATATGTCGATGGCGGATGGATTTTCAATGGACTGATCCACAACAAGATGACTATGCTTGGCTGCGTGATTCACAGTTTCCATGCGTGGTTCTGGTGTCTCACAATATTTGCTTGGGGTGCCCATTTATTGAACAAGCCGAGTGACAGATTGGCCTACCTCAATCAAGGCGTATACCCATTCTACATTGTTCACATGCCACTAACCTTTGCTGGCTTAGGCCTCGCATCAAAATTAGGCATAACTGATTATCCAGCAGTAATGCTTGCTTGTTTATTTGTCACGATTACTTGTTGGTTAGCATTTGAGTTGGTAAAACGTAGCCGGCCAACACAATTTTTGTTTGGTATTAAACCAATAAAGCAGCGGTGATAACCTCATTCATCGAGTTCTGGAGGTTGGTATGACCAAAGTTTAGTTGTGACCATTGCCATTAACCAAATCTTAACAAAGTCCCAAACCAAAAATGGTTTAACTCCCCACTCAAAAGCCTGATTAAAATCAACGGAATATGACTCTGCTAGCCATAGAGTCCCAAACACATACACGGGAATCATTGCCAAATACCAGCATATTAGTTGGGCTTTCAGATTCGCCACACCAGCAGAGCGGGAGCGGTCAAGCCCCTCTGCGACTAATGCAGAAGCGATGGGGAATGCCAGTAAATAACCGCCACTAGCAATCAACTTACCGCTGGAAAATAATTCACTACCTCCTTCGGCAAATACTGGCGCACCTACTGCACCAGCAAATAGGTAGAGACAACCAGAGAGAAACGCATCATTGCGACGGAGATAGACCCCGGTCGCCATAACCGCAAAGGTCTGCAGAGTATAGGGGACTGGAGTCCATGGAACCGAAAACGCAATTTGTGCGCACAGTGCAGTTAGGCCAGCAAAAAATGTGATTGAAATAACTCTCTCCAGCAATGTTGACTGTTTTGACGACAATGCTAAATGCCAAGTTTGAGGTTTGTCCCAGTAGAATTGACTGAACATGATTGCTCGCTTAGTTGGCGGTTTTTAGTGATTCAGTATTGACT
>DAWS01000136.1:1496-2758 GCA_002506025.1 Euryarchaeota archaeon UBA111
ATCTTCTACAGATTTCGTTAATTCTGCAGCAGATAATGGCGGAGGTAACTGTTTCCAAGCGCGTTGAGCAATGAGTGACAGTGGAAACAAGGATAATGCCGGCCCGTTAACGGGTAATCGCCATTTCGTTAGCCACTCTCGCTCTAACAAACCAACTTGTTGGCAGGTATCACGGACCTGTTGCCAAGTGTTTCCACCACCTGCTTTTACCCTGGTCAATATGGAATCGTTAATCGATGAGTCGACAGTTATTCCGCAATTAACTAATGGGGCTACCATCCAAGGCGCCATATATCCCGCCGGCGCCCTAAACCAGGGACGGAAGTTTTCTCCCGCAAAACCAGAGATTTGTTCCATTGCCTGAGTGATTGACTGGCTGAATTGCTCTGCGTCCTCTGGCCAAGCAGACCATGATTTGTGGGTTAGTCCGTGGCAGCCAATAGTTATCCGATTACTGTATTCAGTAATTACCCCTTTGAGCCAATGACAAAAATCTTGGTTTTCCAAAGAGTCAGCAATAACGAATAACGTCACTGGATTTTCATGGGTTGACAGCCAGTGCTCGAAGCCTCGCATACCAAGTTTAAACTCAGGCGATAGTTCCTGTGAGAGAATTGGGTTTTTACTACGTGTTGGATGCCCATAATGCTTCGGTATGTGTCTGAAATCGTCGCAATCTACTGTCAACCAAGTTTGTGTCAACTATCGCCACCTCGATTAATGTCGATTATGTGTATCCGATGTGGAACTGTTCGGTTACCAATCTCTATGCCAATAAATTCGTCGACCGATTCACCCTCCCATGTAAGACAAACCGAAGCAGCGGTTGCGAGCCCAGCCTCATTGTGTGGATGGACAGTGATTTCTATTCTGAAGAAGCGTTCTCTAGAGGACAGCCACTGAAAAATAACATCAACGCAGCGTGCGGTAATGCCTCGACGCCGATACTTAGAGCGCACCCAATAACCAAGGTTGTAGTTCGAATGGAGCAACTGCAATTCGTCGCCAAGACCAATTAAGCCAACAAAATCATTTGTTGCATCGTCGATAATCGACCAGAAGTGTATTTCATCAGAGTCTGCTTGTGTTTCAACATCGAACAGCATATCTCTAATCTGTTGACGGATGTCTTTGTTTTTATCCAGCCAAGGTAAAGCAGAATATGCCGATTCTGGGTCCTCGTTGAAGGCGTTTAGAATTGGTTTGAGGGCCAATTTGTTAACTGGCTCTAAGGTTAACCCGTTAGGAACTTTTAGTTCAGG
>DAWS01000136.1:3153-4858 GCA_002506025.1 Euryarchaeota archaeon UBA111
TAAGTCCTCTGTGCCATCTTCAACATCCATTGTAGATGTTCTTCGCGGCCTAGGTAACGCATGATAGTTCCAATATGCGCTAACATGTCAAGGTTAGCATCTAAATGAGGCCCGAGTCGGTCAAGTTGCTGAGCCGTTTGAGTGAGTTTGCCGGTCTTAACCAACTCAAGCATTGAGACAACTTCACGATATACCTGTCTTTCATCCCAAGGCGATTTTGCCGGCCATGGCCAAATCCTGCCATTAAATTGGGGTGTCGGGGCTGGCGCTTGCTTTGGTGCCTCGGCTATTTCAGCCTCATGGCTTGTAGTTGACTCACTTGGAATATCTGGTAAATCCGGCGTATCAGCGATTGGCGAGGGAGCATCTCCAGTTGGGATATCAGGCAGCTCTGGGGTTGTTTCCACTGCTGTTTCAGTAATTGCTTCAGGCTTAGTTGGTTCAGAAAAGATATCTGGCAAATCTGGGGTTTCGCTGATGTCATCTTGGCCATCTGTCAGATTAATATTGATATGTTGTTCTGATGAATCATCAGTGATAACCTCGGGTTCCATGTTACGAATATTGTTTGGACCGACCGAACCGGTCAGATCATCATTCGAGTTTTCTGAATTGAAGAAAACTGAGCCTTGACCAGTATGAACCGGTTCAGCTACCTCATCAAGTGGATTCGAGTTGGGTACAACAAAGTCAACCTGTTTTTTTGGGGCATCGTCTGGCGATAATTCGACTTCTTCTGGTTTTGTGTAGTCTTGAACCTCAGAAAGCGTTGGACCGCTACTAGCGATGAAGGCAAATTCGTCTTCCTGTCCCGGTTCTGAGGCGTCGAACTGATCAATTTCAATAGTGACATCATCAAGCGACAATACTGCTTCTACAGCATAATCATCGTCTCCAGCCTCACTAGCATCTTCGCCAAGCAGAGTGGTCATAATATCGTCTTCTGCTGAGGAGGGGGTTGCCATTGGCTGTTCTCTAGCAGATACAGATAGGTCATAATAGCACAACTTACACTCTTTGGCACCAATTTCGTTAGGAGTTCCACAATAAGGACAGGCATTTTGCACAGCAGAGGAATCCTTCTTCCGCCGTCCAAACATGTTACCCACCGTTTTGTTGGCGCTTGCTTGAGGGTTTAAGTGATAGGGTTTCGCGGTCGAATTATAATTCAATTTAATCAATACTATCATTTGGTGAGCGATATTGGTGGAACCATGGCAAAGAAGGGTTCCGTTCGTAGAATGGATAATTCAGTGCCAAAACAAGATTCAAAAAAAATCAGCCTGGCTGACGAAATGCCGATTTCTTGGCAAAAAGGACAAGAACATTTTGCCCGATTTACCAAATTAATTAAAATCGAACTAGATGATGAGACCGCGCTTGTTGAAGAGCGTTGGAAGAAGTGGACCAAACAGAAGTTAGTTGCCGCCGGGTTAACCCTGTTTGACTTAACCTGTCGGAGTCAGGGTAGATTTTACGGCGACCCTATAATCGTCTTTGAGCAGTCTGACCGCAACAGAATGCCACAGCACCGCTTCTCTCACGGAGACATCGTGCTCATCTCTCGAACCCGACCTTGGGGGGAAAAAGTGTATGAAGGAATTGTCCTAGATCGGGGCCCAACAAGAATAAGAGTCGTAGTAAACGAGAAACCTAAGGATTTGAAAAAAGGTCGATGGAGAATCGATAAGGGTGCTAACAGAAT
>DAWS01000136.1:5221-5518 GCA_002506025.1 Euryarchaeota archaeon UBA111
TTGATTGCTTTTCATTCAACCGAGTCCTCTGGAGGCACCCCTCTACGTGACTTAATCCTCGCATCGCTTCACGACGTAGCAAATTCTGCCGCTAGACCACCGGAGCTATCTGGAAAATCTCAGAATGGATATATTCAAATTGATTCCAGATTGAACGATTCACAAAAAGCAGCCGTTGAACAATCGCTCAATTCCCGACTAAGTCTTATCCAGGGGCCGCCCGGAACCGGTAAGACATTTACTGCAGTCCATTTATTGAAGCAACTCGCTCTTATGGGCCAAGGACCGATATTAGCA
>DAWS01000020.1:0-1036 GCA_002506025.1 Euryarchaeota archaeon UBA111
ACCTCAAGCATAGTTGAATTTGGTAATAGCGAGGAAAGATTCTCTCGTAGCGCACCAACATCTTCGCCTGCGATACGACCGAGACCTTGCTCTGAGGACAATGTTACGGAGTTAGCAGCATCCTGATAGTCGAGGTTTAATCCAACATCTGCAGCGGTTAAAGTAGCATTTAGCAACTCACCTAGATCAGATAAAACTGGCTCTATAGCTGCTTCGTGGTCATATTTTGCATCCACTGAATAGTAAACAGTATTAATTTTGTTAGGCACTTTCTGTAAATTTTGAGCGGTAATTAAGTCGCTAAAAATTGCCGGGGATTGCGTGCCGGCTAGACTCCCCATACCAGCACTACTTACTACTGTGAAAACTGAAAAAGTCTGCTCTAAACGCTTTCTTGAATTGTCTTCTGTGACATAGTAACCAACCTCGATATTATCTCCTTGACCGATGTTTAGCTCATCTGCTAGAACCTGATTTATCGCAATGTTCGGTTCTTCCTCAATCATATTGACCTCTGCAATATCGATGAATCTAATGCCGCTCTTGCCACCTATTTTTGGCCACACAGCCTCATTGTCAATCGTTGAATTCATAGCCGCCCATGTCACGGCGGGCACTGATTTACCACTCGGCGCAGAAATTGAAACCGCACTTATTATGCCCTGCTGTTGACCCGTTAATACCCCACTCAGCGCATTATCTGACCCTATTTCAGACCACAAATTAGTAGCGACCCGCTCGTCTATGACCACGCGTTCTCCCGTCGAGAAATCAAAGCCTGACAAGGTAATATCTGTTTCACCCCATGAACCTTCAACCTCGTTTGTAATAGTTGCATCCAATGAATCTCCTACCACCAAAGAGGAACTGATTATTGCTGATGCAATCACTAACCCTGCCATCAGCAGGGCTGCTTGTCGTTTACGACGTAGAATATTCTCTTTCGCTAACCGCCACATAATCAGTCGTTGAGGAACTAACAATGGTTGCACTAGGATATGACTGATTATGCCAATGCACAACGCACCAACCCACA
>DAWS01000020.1:1435-7260 GCA_002506025.1 Euryarchaeota archaeon UBA111
CCAACCAACAATGCTAGCACACCTCTAGAGAGTTGTCTTCCGCGAGCTAACTGCCAAGTTGAGATACCGGACGGAATACCGACCAGCAACACCAGAATGACAGCTTCAATCAGCAGTTTTACTCCTCCTCTGACCCTCGCTCGTCACTAACTATCTGACCATCTTCCATGCGCAGAATTCGACTACACTGCTGAGCAACATCGCTGTCGTGAGTCACTAGCAAAAATGTTGTTCCGAGTTTTTTGTTGATGCTTTTGAGTAATTGCATGACCGTTTCAGAGGTGCCAGAATCTAAATTGCCGGTAGGCTCATCGCACAATATTACCGAGGGACTGTGGACAATAGCCCTAGCGATTGCCACACGTTGTTGCTGACCGCCTGACAACTCACTTGGGCGGTGACTGCTGCGATCACCCAGACCAACTGCAGTAAGTGCCTCATGAGCAGTTTCTCTTGCTTGTGCAGCAGGTTTCCCAAGCATTAGCAAAGGCAACTCAACATTTTCAACCGCTGATAACACTGGTAGCAGATTAAAATCTTGAAATATAAATCCTAAATTCTCTGCCCGCATTCTTGAGCGCTCGTCATCACTGATGCCAAACAGCGGTTTTCCATTTAGCGTAACTCCACCCGATGTGGGCTCGTCGATCCCAGATAACACATTCAGTAACGTGGTTTTGCCGCAACCGGAGGGACCCATTATCGCGATTACTTCCCCTTCACTAACATCCAATGTGACACCTTTGACGGCTTGTATAGTAGACTCCCCTGATGGGTATAGTTTCCACAAATCATTTGCCTGCATAACTGTCCGCATAGTTATACTACAGAGGAACTGCGTTGATAAACTACCGCTTAGAAGCACCGTTATGGACGAACTTGAAGGACAGATGAGCGTCACTATCATTTGCTTTGGGCCGCTAAAAGATGCTCACGGCCGAGTTCAACAAATTGCTCTAACTAAACCAGTATCGTGTCGTGAATTAATCAATCGATTAGGTGCTGATGCATGGATAGATAATGGCCTGAAAGTGGCTGTCAATGGTGAATTTTGTGAATTGGATTCATTACTAATGCCTGGTGATGAATTGGCGTTGCTCCCACCGGTGTCGGGTGGATAAATGAAGATTTAACATCACATTATAACCGAAGAGTTCAACAGCAACCTCACTTAGCAGAACATGAGGAACGGACATGTTTGGCGGGCTTGGACCACTAGAAATCATCGTTTTATTGGTAATATTTTTTGTCTTATTTGGCGCTGAAAGATTGCCAAAAATGGCTAATGCTTTGGGGCGTTCCAAAGGTGAGTTCCAAAAAGGTCTCGACCAATCCACTCAAGCAATGAAGCTTGAACAGACCATTACAGACATGGATGCCGGTGGCAGGACTCCTTCTCAAGCATTAGCAGCTCGTGCCGAAGCTGTTGGCATTGACCCAACTGGTATGGATCCAGAAGAATTAGAAAAGAAGGTTACTGCCCTTGAGAGTCTTGAAACCGAGGAATAATTACTGTTTTTTCCGTTTGAGCATCATTGCTGCACCACAAGAGGAACACTCCTTTACTGGGCCGGATTTACTCGAGTTGATACTTGGTGGAACCGCCTCTGTTGCCCTACAACCAGTGCAACGAAGTTCCCACTGCCATACCTGCTTGGCGCCGGTAGTACCTACAGAGTGGGTTGTCAGACCAGCCATCTGCATTACATTCTGCATGCGATAATCATCGGTGTAAAGGGGCATATTCAATCCAATTGCCAACGCTAAAACATCTACATCGACAGCCGATAACCTCGGCAAGTCACCACTCGATGCGGCCTGTTGCTTGGCCTCATCTATCCAGTCCGGGGTAGGAACTCGCCAATCAATGTCAAGGCTACTGATGAGCATGTAGCGCTGTAAACTTACTTGCTCCAACTCGCTTTGTTGGCTGGTCGAGCATATTCCACCACTGAGCTCGGTGACTGGCCAGTAAAGCAAAGCCGCAGTATCTAGCACCCGCATTGATATCACATGCTAACAATCAACCACATCAACCCACCGATTAGCCACACATTCAATAAATCAAGACTAGACCATTGACTTGTGTCGTGGTATAGCAGCGTTCTGGATTTTATCCTTGAACGGACTAATTCAGGCGTGTTAGGATTAGTGTCCTTCACGGAGGCAATCATCCAACCACTTCCTCCCGACCTAGTCTATCTCCCTATGCTGTATGACGCCATGAGCAACAAACCACTGGTTCTGTGGTATTTTCTCATCGTCACACTAAGCTCTGTTGCTGGTTCCTATGTAGGATATCTTATCGGTCAAAGATGGGGTAGGCAATTACTTGATAAATTTGCCAAACCAAAGCATGTGAGGAAACTCGAGGCGTTGACGAGTAAATATGGCCGGGCAGGTATCTTCATTGCTGCTGTATCACCAATTCCCTACAAGGTATTTGGTTGGGTCGCTGGAATGGGTGAGATGGATAAGCGATCATTCATCGTTGCCGGATTATTTGGCCGAGGATTACGGTTTGGTCTGGAAGCGTTACTCATCGGGATATACGGTAAGCGGGCATTGGATGCGATGAACACATTTCTCGATAATGAAATTCTAATCGCTGTAGTGATGATTGCATTCATCGCCGTCGTTTATGCAGCTTGGCAGTGGTGGTCCAATCTCGGTGAAAGCCAGCAACAAGAAGGCTAACTACCTTGCAATAGTCAGAATGCGAATTGTTATCAACGGGTGGTTGGTGGGCATGTTGTCGCTCGTGTGGTGTAGCCAGGTCCATCATTGCGGGTTTTCATCCCGTCGACCCGGGTTCGAATCCCGGCACGAGCACCAAACGCATTACTGCGAGCCTGTTTTGACAAAATTATCGCGGTAAATCGCAAATAGGCGCCCGGGAAAATACAATGATTTTTGCACCGCAAGGAAAAAAAATAATACAATTTTTTAAAAAGTTATTAATCTGCCGCAAGGCCATGGAAGAGGATTCTAACTCAAGTATTACAGATGAAATCTACGATGTAATCGTTGTCGGCGCCGGTGCCGCTGGTGTTGGGGTCGGGATCACTCTGCAACATGTTGGAATCAAGAATTACGTAATCGTCGACCGTGATACTGTGGGTGCATCATTTGCTGCTTGGCCCGCAGAAACCCGTTTTATTACGCCATCTTTTCCAAGTAACTCTATCGGAATGCTTGATCTAAACTCTGTTGCTATTGGTGTTTCCCCTGCTTATAACATGCGAGTGGAACATCCTACCGGTGCAGAGTATGCAGAGCATTTGCAATCATTAGCGGATTACTTTGAACTCCCAGTTATGGAGAACACCAATGTCAGTAGCATCGAAAAAGATGGGGACATATTTCATGTCGACACCGAAAATGGCACTATGAAGGCGAAGAATGTCATCTGGTCCGCAGGTGAATATCAGTATCCCTCTCTGACAGGCTTTAGTGGAGTTGAACACTGCCGACATACCGCTACTGTAGACAAATATGCCGACCTCGAGGGGGATAACTTCCTAATAATTGGTGGGTATGAAAGTGGCATAGATGCTGCTTATCATCTCGCAAGAAATGGCAAACAAGTGCGTGTCTTTGACATGGAAGGACCGTGGGAAAGCGAAAGTTCAGACCCAAGTGTTGCTTTGTCTACTTATTCATTCGAGCGTATGCAACACGAAAATTTCGAACAGAATGTCAAGCTCCATGCTAACACAATTATCACACTAGTCAACCATGAAAACAATACCTATCAGATTACTACTGGCGACGGAAAGAAATTCGACTCTGATGTTCAACCGCTGTTTGCAGGTGGCTTTGACGGGAGTCACAAGTTTGTTTCACATCTGTTTGAAATGCGAAAGGACGGATTCCCCGAAGTCAACGATAATGATGAATCAACAATTGTTCCAGGTATGTATCTATGTGGGCCATCAGTGAGACATGATGGCCATATCTTCTGTTTTATCTTCAAATACCGGCAACGGTTTGCAATTGTTGCTCAAGCAATAGCCTCATCGCTCGGCTTGGAGACCGATGATTTTATTCAGGCTTACAAATCGTGGGGTATGTATCTAGACGATTTGTCTTGTTGCGGCCAGGAGTGCTTGACTTGCTAAACAATAAAGAAGAATCTAACAACACCTCTTCACACAAAAATAACTCACAAACTCGTATGAGTAAGATGATGAGTATAGAATGGCTTGGTCAAACCATTGCAAGTGGCTCTTGGATAATTAGCGTATTTGTCTACGGCTTATCTTCCACCGGAGATTATCTTCAATTGGTGGCTGCTTCCTCGTGGATGCTGTCTAATATTGCGGCTGTGATATCAATCAAGTAATAGACCAGCGGTGTAATGGTTAAGGTAAATAACATTACAACCATGGAAGGTAATAATGCCACTAAGTCCGATGATTAGGAATCTACTCGACGATGACCTACAGATGATGCTGCAGATCAATGAGCAGGGCTTGCCCGGAACTGGTAGGGTAAATATGGCAGAGATGGCCAAACTACTGAGCATGTCACAGTTATCACTAGGTTGGTTTGACAACGACATACTTTGTGGTTTCGTCATCTGCTTATCACCTAATGTAGAGTATGGTAGCCTAAACTATGCGTGGTTCAATGAGCGCTATCAGGAGTTCGTTTATGTCGATAGAGTGGCCGTTGCAAATGGTTACCGAAGCCGTGGTATCGGTAGCGAACTGTATGCCTCTGTGTTCGAATTCGCAAGCAAGCAGAATCTTCCCGTTACCGCAGAAGTTAGCTTAAACCCACCAAACCCCGGTTCAGACCGCTTTCACCAAAGACATGGTTTTCTCGAACTCACAACGGTAGACCACGGTGACAAAGCGGTTACCATGTATATCAAGCCAATTAAGGATTCAGATGATTGAAGCAATTAAGTCACAGTGGCCTAACAGACTACCAATGCACATACTAGTGATGACCCGAATTATGCCGAGTCACTCACTTGGGGGTATGCAAAAGCAAACTATGGATTTATGCACTGGATTTGTTGATGCTGGTCACGAAGTCACGGTAATTACCACGGCAAGAACAGACGGTGTTGAATCAGAGGTTTTGCACGGAGTAGACATACACTACCTGCGGGATTGTAAGCCCGGCTACTATGGCAGAAAATGGAATAATCTATGTCGGATCAAAATAACTCAACTGCACCAAACAAAACCGATTGATGTTATTCACAGTCAATCAATGGGCGCAATTGGTGTTCTAGGTTGGGCTAAGCGTAATTCAATTCCCATAGTGTCGACATGGCACGGCACTAGTCTGACCGAAATTACCACCTTTTTTTCTTCTGCTTCATATCATCCCCGTTATTGGCATTGGTTAGCCATCATGCCACTGAGATTGATGAAGCGATATATCACAATGGACCTGCCAGTTAGAAGAGCAAGCACTAGGATAACTCTGGTCTCACCGACGTTAGAAAAGAACATGAAGACATTTGCCAAAGATAAAGTCACAACTATTCCTAACGGTATTGAGTTACCTGAAATACGGGAAAAATCCGACAGCGGCAAGGTTGAATGTATAGCAATAGGCCGGATTGAAAAGGAAAAAGGCATCCATTATGCAATAAGAGCCATCGCTAATTTATCACCTGAACAAAGAAATTCTGTGGTGCTAAATATTGTTGGCGAGGGTGCTTACCTCGAGGCATTAAAGCGGCTTGTGGAACAGTTAAGCATTGGTAGTGAGGTTGTATTTCACGGTCGCATAGACGACGATGCGTTAAGTGATATCTATCACAAAAGCCACATCCACATCATGCCAACTACCCGACAGGAAGG
>DAWS01000020.1:7652-15651 GCA_002506025.1 Euryarchaeota archaeon UBA111
GATATTGGTGGAATATCTGGCGTAATAAGTCACAATGATGACGGATTTTTGATACCGCCGGGCAACCAAAGCCAACTCGACAAGGCATTCAATACCTTGTTAACAGACCGTGAGAAGATCGATGCCTGTGGCAAAGCAGCGCGGCAGACAATTGAGCAGAATTACTCAAAAGCACAAATGGTCAAGAGCACGCTTGAGGTTCTAACTGCTGCACTAAACGACAACTGACTGTCTATTGTCAATTATCGGCAAGAATAAATGAGACTTCATGACCATCTGAAGAAATGTTGAAGATTTTGTAACCGTGTCGATTCAGTTTGGCTACCGCAGCCTTGGTCGATGAAACGGCTATGTTGTCGAAGTGATGGTGAAATTCAATCAATATTTGACGCACTTGAATCTCTTCACGACAAATTTCATCGATAATATCGTATTCCGAACCTTCTACATCCATTTTCAGCAGGTCAATCGAATCATGGCCCAACGTTTCCATTGTGGTTTGTAGTGTCTGCATCGCTACCTCAATTGCTTCTGTTGATGTGTTTCGATGATTTGTCGTCGAATGTGAGATGTGTTCTGGGTTGACTGGTATGTGGAAAGTTTGACTACCATTCTTGTCACTTATGCCATACTCATGGAGATGAAAACCATCGGGCATTCCGTGTGCCTTGAGGTGCTTGATTGATTTTGGTGTTGGGTCAAAGCCATGGACAGAAAGACGGTATTCATCAATTAGTTCTTCATCAAATGTAATGTCAAGCCCCAAACCAGCAGAGTATACTACGCTATTCTCATCAAGGTGATTTAACGCCACGCAGTGGCCGCCATACTCACTGCCGAAGACTCGCTTGTCAACATTTACTTGTGGCCGGTGATAATACTCGTAACCAAAAATAGTACGAAGTTTGAACATCAAAACTCTAGTCAGCCATAGTTTGTTTAACGAATTGTAGGTGAAATTCGATGCTCTTTTGGCCAAACTTGGACTGCTCATTTGACCACCTGAACATCAGTGTTGGCTCAAATCTTTGACTGTTTGTGCAAGCTTAGCACGCTCTTCATCAGTAAGGTTTGGCAAATAAGGGTCATCGTCTTCCATGATATTTTGCCAACCCGCCATTGCTCGGGCAAAGATTTCCGTATCGACATTCCATCTAAACCAACGATCTACGAACTCGCAGTGTCTTTGTATGTCTTCATCATCTTCTGCCAACTTCTTCAAAATTAAGTTGGTCTGTAGTAGGATAATCGCAAAATTCGGACTAATTTGATAGGTTTGAAATGGATTGCGTTCACCAATAATGGTCATATGCTCCCGCCACAGACCGAAGGTGACATCATAAACAACACCGACAACTAATACCAGCACAATGACGGTAATTCCAATACCAAGCAGACCAAAGTAAGTCGTTGAAATGCCGGCAAATGATGAATCATTTTCAAAACGCCATCTGACATATGGCCATATTAGCAGTGTTAGTGTCGTCACCCAAAATGCCATTGAGATTATCGTTTGGCTTTGCTGCACACGCCAATATTGACGCATGAACCACTTCTTGAACGGAGAACCTGTTGATGAGCCACTTTGTTGCTCAGATACCATGACCACCCCAAAATGGAGATTCATTTAGAGTATGCCCCTATATGGAAGAGCAATTGACGAAATTTAGACCGTAAAGAGGATGCTGAACACGATTGATTTGGTTAACTGCTACCCTCGGCAGGCTGATAATTGGTAATGAAAATATGCTAACAGCATGGCTCGTCGGGGAAAGGTATAATATTTCATTAGGTCTAAATCGTAACGATTTAGATGACTGAAGCACCAATCAGACCAAGACGTAGGCAAAGAGCAATTGTCTCACCCGTCGATAGACCTGGGACATTATTCCAAAGTGAGGAAGCGAAACCGCTAACTGAAACCCCGATTCCAAACTATGTCGGTCCGCATGAAAATGTCGAGTTGCAAAAATTTGCTCAGCTTATTCTCTACGGCATTGCGTTGGCAGCAATTTGGGGTGGTATTCTTTCGATTGCTTGGGATGATACAGTCACCAAAGAGGACTTCCTATTCTTGGGAGCAGGTGGTATAATATCTGCTTTCATGGCTATTGCGTTAGTTGAGTGGCAAAGGCGGAGAGGTGGCCAAGAAGTTCAAAGCGTACACGGATACATAATCGGTGTCGGATTCTTCTTTTCAGCAATTGGTGTACTTTACTCAATGCGTTGGCTAATTAGTCTGGCTGCTGAAAGCCAAGAGTGGTTCCTCACGGAAGGACGGATGGATCCCACTCGTGACGATTGGTATCCTGAGGCTCAAGCAATCTATTTGCAACTTGTTGCTTGTATTCTACTTGCTCTTGGTCAATACTGGTATCTCAGAAAACTGAAAGGTGAGATAACTTTTGGTTTGGCAGTAAACACCCTTACCCCGCTGGCAGTCGTAATGATTGGTTTTGGGCCATGGCTAGATTGGTCAAACCAGGTTGTATCGTATGAACTTGGAATATCAATTATCTCATTATCAGCACTTTCAATGTGGTTGGCACTGCGAACCAATAACGGAATTATTTTCTCTATCGTAGCGGTATTTAGTGGCCTAGTGCCAATATTGTATGAGTTTGCGCATGACCCTGTGGCCGCTAAAGGGCAAGTAGAGGGAGGCGCTCTTTCACTCATGGCATTCATTATTCTGGTCCAAGGTGCATTAGCTGCTGATGATAGAATTAGACAAGACCTGATGCAGTGGACCTCAATTTTCCTTGTTGGTGTAGTTATATACGCAATCTGGCTAGTTGGTTACGAAGATCTAGATCTCGTTCTAGGACCGGTAACTGCAGATAACTTAGGTGCCTTTGAGGATATTCTAAATCTCCAAGTAGTGTTATGGCTAACGGTCTTGGTTGCCTATTTCCCTGCTACTCTCAAACGGCGCATTCCATACATGCCAATTGGCCTTGCAGGTTCACTATTCTTATTCACTCCAGAATCGAGTATCATCCCGTGGATAATCGCAATAATTATGCTACCATACCTAGTGATAATTTCAAAAATCACCAGAAGATGGGTGGCAGATTGGTCGATAATTGCCATAAGTGGCGCATTTTTAATCCAGAGTTACCAAAATCCGATTGCATCAGAGTATGACCTATTCGAAGAATTAATCCTATTGGCAATACTGGTTATTGTCGAATACTCACGCCGTAATGAGAGACTATCCGATATCGCAATCAACATTTCTGTTGCCTGTTTATTCCTATCCAAAGCAGTGTTGTTTGGCACCAGTTGGTTGATTCCATGGGCAGTAGTATTCTACATTCTCATCACAGCCTACTTACAGCAACAAGATGCAGTCAACTCAGGTAAGCAAGGAAAGTTGGTCACCGCAAGTTTGGGCATAACTCTTGCAATGGTCCTAACTGTGATACTATCTAGTTTTGAGCGACTTGAGATTCCAATGCTTGATGACTACCAAGATGTTCTAGATGGATTCAACGTCAGTCTGGCTGTAGTGGCGCTGGCAGTTTACTTGATGATGTTCAAGTTTAGAGATTCTGAACTAGACCTTGGTTACCTATTCCAACTGACTCAAGCCAAAGGCCAAGGATTAGTCCCGGTATTTGACCAAGAAAGTCAACAGTGGATTAACCCGTTCCGTGAAGTGCCTGAGGAAATTGAGGGCTTTGGACCATTAGCAAGGTCAAGCTTGCTAGGCCCGCTGGCACTAATTATGATCTCCGTTTCGTTTATTGATATTGAGAGCCTGTTACTTGATGTCCATTGGATTGGAGTAATCATCATCCCAATTGCAATTCTAGTTAGAGAGGTTTTGATGGAGGACAGGAACAACTCCGTTTCTCGAGCAATAGCAGTCTGGGCTACCGTAATCATAGCTTTACCAATTGCCATCAAATTCATGATTAGCAGTGTTGAAACCACTAAACTTCAAATCAACACATTACTATTTGACCTAATATTGTTGTCCGGACCGATTATTGTCTCAACCTTGCTCAAGCGTGACGATATGGACAAGGAAGAATTGAATGAAACTGCTGACGACATTACACTGTTTGGCTTACTCACCCTTGGGTTGCTAGATGCTAGCGGCGGAATTCTGTTCCTGTCGATGTATTTGCTAGTAATTTATCGTGGCATCTTGCACAAGCGAGTATTTGTGTTGTGTATTGCGCCACTGTCAATAATGTTGTTTGTCGATCGGTTTGTTGCCGATGGTTCACACATTGCTCCGCTACTGGACTTTACGGTTCTAGGCATGGCAATGAATGAGGTAAACTCAATTGGCATCACAATATTCTCTTCGCTAGTGCTAACACTTAGCATGATGGCAATTATTGTCAAGTCGGTGTTTGACTCTAAGAACATCCAGCAGGATACTGACAGTCAATTGCCGTTTACTGTGCCGTTTATTTGGCTCACCGTCGGGTTATTTGGTATGCTGCCAGATGTAGCTTGGCTACCAACAGCGATGATAATTATCGTGACAGTGTTTGCCTGGATTACTGGCAGGTTGGAAAGTTTCCCGTTGTTGATTATCTCGATGTTTGCCGCATTAGCAATCGGCTTCAACAGTAATGTGTCTGGAGGCGGAATAAGTAACGATGGCGAATTATGGGACGTCATAAGTAATTCAGCCTTTTATGGCGCAATTTTCGCTCTGATTATCCATCAAATGGCGAGGACTGGAACATTATACCGCTTCATCAACAACCTGTCGATGCCTGAAAAGAATGATGATGAAATAAACCAAAACTACCTGATATTGCACAACAATGACCTGAGTAAGGAGTTATTCCTAGAATTTACCAAAGGCATCACAATTGCCGGTTTGTTATCATCGTTTACTGCAGTAGGTGGCATCGGCCCAATTATTGGTGCTGCATATCTAACCTACGTCACCATATCGGACAAATACAACAACCTGTTCGCTTTCTTACCGGTTGTCCATGTGCTATCACTAGTCAACCTAACAATACAAAGCGAGGACATTGATACCAGTCTGTTCTACCGTATCGGTGGAGTGTTACTAATAATTGAAGGATTATTCCTATCTTACTACACTACCAAACCTGAATTTGGCTGGAAGATGTTTGAATGGGATGACGAAGATGTGTTTTACACATGGTTAGATAATATCGGTATTGTTTCCATGGCGTATGTTGTTTCAGGGTTGTTACTAGCCAGAGAAGAAATCGGTGAAGCAAACCACGTAATTATTTGGGGATTGATGGCAATCTATCTTGCTAGCATTGGACTAATCGGATTTAGAGAAGAGACAGAAGCTCCTTGGCGACGTGGTTTCGGAACCTTTGGGGCAATTATTTCGCTGTTCTATCTATCGATGGAATTCGATGCCGATGATAGCATATTCCGCTACATCACCTGGATGTTCATTGGAATTGTTGCCTTTGGCTTTGGCATACTATACATGAACCGGTTAGGTGAGATCAGCACCTTGTATGAAACCCAACCCAATGCTGAGGCACCACCTGCCGCAGTAGAGGATAGTGTTGAAGAAGCACTCAAGGAAATCTCTGAAGAGATGGAAGTTATCGATATCGATGACAGCGAATAGTTGGAACTTGTCCAAAGATTAGTTAACTTGATGGCTAAAAGCGCTGGCACCACATTTGGTGGTTTCCTTGTCTGTGAGAGGTAAGATTGTTGCGACGTTAATACGTCCTAACAAATTGCTCTACAGAATGCTTAGACCTTCAGCACGCTGGGTGAGGAGATACGTCCATCCTCAATCATGGTTAGGTGGCAAACTATTCTCGCCATTTGGGGTTGAAATTACCCGTTCGACTTACTCTGGTATACCCGGTGTAAGATTCTCACCAAAAAGACAGTCTGAAGATAAGGCAATCATCGTTTTCTTCCACGGGGGTGGTTATTGTTTTGGCTCATCATTAACAACGCACAGACTAGGAGTAGCCTTGATGGCAAAAAATACCGGGCTAACGTGTCATTCGATCGATTATCGTTTAGCTCCGGAACATCCATACCCAGCAGCATTAGATGATGCGTTAACCGCTTGGCAAGGCATTGTTGACTCCCATCCTGAACACAAAATCATACTGAGTGGGGACTCTGCAGGTGGTGGCTTGTCACTGGCATTGATGATGCGCCTACGGGCTGAAGGAAGCAGATTACCCGATGCTGCCGTCCTGTTTTCACCATGGACAGACCTAACTTGTCAAGGTGAATCATATGTCACCAAAGCCAAGGTGGACCCAATGTTTACTCCTGCGATGCCGAGAGATTGCTCACACTACTACGCACCCGAAGGGACAGACAAAACCAATCCGTTGATTTCACCAGCCTTCGGCGACTTCTCGGGCCTACCTAGAATGCTAATCCTTTGTGGCGGTAATGAGATTCTCCTCAGCGATAGTAAAACTCTGGCTGAGGCGGCTGAAACTGGTGGCGTTGATATTGAGCTGGCAATTTGGGAAAATATGTTCCATGACTGGTGGCTATTTGGAATGTTTATTCCGGAAACTAAGCAGTGCTTGACTAAAGTCTCAACTTGGCTAAAGGGAAACTGAAGGTTAAGCAATAGCCGATTTCACTTCTTGTTCTTGGCTAATTCTTTTGCCTGTTTGGCCCACTCATCACGCTTAACACGACCGGGGAAGAACTCAATTGCTTTGTTGACTTCTTCCTCAATCTTTGGCGTCATATTGCCGACCTGGGCAAAGGTGTAGATACCAAGAGCATACAACTTGTCAGCGATGAAAGGACCTATTCCCTTGATGGTCTGTAGGTCATCTTTTTCGTCAAACGTAGCAACACCTAGCGTGTCGAAATCAATTGTTTCCGCCTTTTGCGCAATTCGCTCAAGTTCTTCTGCCTCCTTTACTGCCTTCTCATCAAGTTTAGCATCCTCACCAAGCAAAATCTTTGCTTGAGCAACCCATTGATCTCGCTTTACGCGACCTGGGAAGAACTCGATGGCTTCGTTAACTTGCGTCTCGAGTTTAGCAGTCATATTGGCTATTTGCCGATAAGTAGTGATACCCAATGCATTCAACTTTTCCTCAATAAATGGTCCAATTCCCTTGATAACTTGCAGATCATCTCTCACCATAACTACAGATGCTTTGCCAAAGACTCTGGTTATGCCGCCAACACCAGTTAGCGTATTACCGTCTTTACCTGTCCAGGTTATCATTGTCGACCCCTTATCATCGGTAATTGCAGCACTTCCTGCATCGGCAAACTCCTTTGCATCAGCAACCTCCAATGTCTTAGCGCCTTTCTTAACTTCAGACTTCAACTTGGTTGATGAAGCAACTCCAAGCACCTTGAAGTCAATACTCTTGGCACGGGACTTAACACGCTTGATTTCCTCTTGCTTTTTGGCTTCCTTAGTGGTTGCAGGTTTTTTGCTTGCTGCTTTTTGGGCCTTTTCTGCATCAGCTTTGGCCTTCTTTTCAGCTGCCTCGGCTTCCTTCTTGGCCTTGGCCTCTGCTTCTGCTTTAGCCTTCTTTTCAGCCGCTTCTGCTTCCTTCTTTGCTTTGGCTTCGGCTGCTTTCTTAGCCTTGTCTGCTTCTGCTTTGGCCTTCTTTTCAGCTGCCTCAGCTTCCTTCTTTGCTTTAGCCTCTGCTTCAGCCTTTGCCTTCTTTTCAGCTGCTTCTGCTTCCTTCTTTGCTTTGGCTTCTGCTTCGGCCTTAGCCTTCTTTTCAGCCGCTTCTGCTTCCTTCTTGGCCTTTTCCTCTGCTTCTGCTTTGGCCTTCTTTTCAGCTGCCTCGGCTTCCTTCTTGGCTTTGGCTTCGGCTGCTTTCTTAGCCTTGTCTGCTTCTGCTTTAGCCTTCTTCTCGGCCGCCTTTGCTTCCTTTTCAGCCTGCTTCTTGGCTTTCTCTTCCGCTTCCGCCTCGGCGACTGCTGCCAATGCTGCTGCTTCAGCTAGTTTGGCGGCTTCAGCCTCTTCTGCCGCTAAGCGTGCCTGTTCCTCCGCCTCAGCGGCTGCTGCTGCTTC
>DAWS01000020.1:15980-20213 GCA_002506025.1 Euryarchaeota archaeon UBA111
GCTGCTTTCTTAGCTTGCTTCTCAGCCTCTGCTGCCTCTCTCTTGGCTTGCTTCTCGGCTTCCTTCTCGGCCTTCTTACGGTCTGCCTCAAGCTTCTTTTGCTCTTTGACGTAATCTGGGTCAGGTTTGACCTTGACATCCCACAGTAGGTATACTGAACGTCGGCCGACCTTAACTGCACCTTGGAATTCACCACCAGCGAGAGTTGGGTCGAGACTATCATCAAACACTAGTTTGAATACCATCTCACCCTCTTCATCCGCCTCAATCATTCGCACGCCTTCATCGCTACCAGATTGGTCTTGCATGGTGAACTTGCGACCATTCTCACGGTCGAAGTAATCCACCGACTTGACCTTCAAGCCAGGAGTTATACCGGTTATGGTAATGACTTCTTTACTAACGATAGTGTCTCCAGCCTTCACCGTCTTGAACGGTTTGAGGACAAACGGATTATCCTTAGTTCCCGCTCCTTCAGCAAACTTTGGCTTTGCCGTGGTGTTTTCTGGTTCAGCATCATCAATGACCGCAATTACCTTGTCACGCAGTAGGAGTAGTGGCACCAACAACAACAGTAGTAACAAGAAGCACAGTGGGAAACACCACCAAGCAAATCCGTCCTCTAGATTATCGTCACCGCCATCAGCTAGTTTGATACAAATCTCTCCGTCAGTATTGGTTGGGTTCGATTCTGGGTCGTTTGGATCAGAGCCACAATTGATTTCATCTTGGTCAAGCCAACCATCACCGTCATCGTCATCGTCTACCGTAATATTGCCAGTGTAATTCTCCGGCAAGAAGTCAGGTAGTGAATCATTATCAGTGTCGTTAAACACTGTTAGCATCAAGCCAAACATATGCTGATAATTTGAATTGTTAGCCCAGACGGCTAAGATTACCGGTTCATCAGTAGCGTTTAGTGGAGTTCCAGTAATCGCACCATTGGATAGGTTTGTTCTTGCTTCACTCATTCCGAAACTTAAGCCCTCTGGCAGTTCACCGACAAGTTCCCAAGATGCAACATCACCGAGTCCCGTCACTGTTGGCAGGAAGGGTTCCATAGTTTGGTTAGCGAACAAATCTAAGTGTTGAGATTCATAACTAAACTCAAACGGCAGGTCGACTATGTCGTCCATGGCGTCACAGACACCGTCACCATCAAGGTCTGGCAGTGCATTTACTACCTTCGGGTCGGTGCCACACAGGATTTCAATTTCGTCATCAATCAGATCGTTGTCATCATCCAAGTCCTCAATCAAGCCAGTTGTTGAATTACCAAACAGTGTGTCTGGCATTCTATCGCCATCTGTGTCGAGGGATGCTGCTGGGTCTTCTGGGAATGCATCAGGCCCAGCGGCACAAATGGTCACATCAGGTGTTGCCGGTCCATCACAAACGCCATCGCCATCAGTGTCCGGGTTTGCTGGGTCGGTAAACGAATCAATTTCATTTGCAAAGTCGCCAGTATTGGTTTCCTCATCGTTTAGTAGTCCATCGCCGTCCATGTCATCATCTAGGGCGTCGCAAATCCCGTCACCATCCATATCACTCGGTACATCATTCGCGTCGGTTTGGTTAGACAAACAATCAATCTCTTCCGTATCTAGATATCCATCGTTGTCATCATCGTCATCTGCAATCAGACCACCTTCACCATCTGGGTCGTCATCTGGGAACGCATCACCATCAGTGTTTACCGGCATGTCTGGGTCAAGTGGATGTGAATCTGGACCAGCATAACATACGCCATCAACTGCGCTCGGACCATCACAGAAACCATCACCATCGCTGTCCGGATTGAGCGAATCTGTGCCGTTGTTCGCTTCATCAACATCAGGCGTTCCATCAGCATCATCATCCAAATCCTCGACTAAGTCATATGGCGGCAGGCCGCTGTCTGGATAATCATCAGGCAGTTCGTCTGGCATTCCATCGCCGTCGGTGTCCTCAAGCACCTCTAGCCAGAATGTGGATTCTATACTTCTTGGCTCTGAGGTGTTGGCCCACAACGTGAAAGTAGTATTGTCCATAGTTTCAAGTGGTGTTCCGCTAATCACTCCAGTGGTCACGTTGAGAGTCAGACCAATAGGTAAGTCAGGAGACACCGCCCAAATGGCGCCAGGAACAGCGTTAGCAGGTAGCAGTGGGACCATCGCAGTATTGTTGACTAGCACAGTTGGGCCAAGTGGGCCGGTGCCTAGTGGGTTGGAGTCAGGTCCGGCAAGACAGATTGGTAATACTGAATTTGGACCGTCACAAATACCGTCGCCATCGGTGTCCGGGTTCAGTGAATCAGTACCCATATCGCTTCCATCAATGAAGATTCCAGTACCGGTTTCAGCCTCATCTGATGCACCATCATTATCATCGTCTAAATCTTCGATTAGGTCGTAGTTCTCATCATTGATTGGATAATCTTCGGGTAGATCATTTGGCATTCCATCGCCGTCAGTGTCCTCAAGAACTTGCAGTTCAAAAGTAAAGAATACGCCACCTTGGCTGTTGTTACCGTAAACCGTGAACGTGGTTTCAGCCATTACTTCTGTTGGAGTTCCAGAAATAACACCAGTCTGCGGATTTATTGTGACTCCTGTCGGCAAGTCAGGAGCGATTTCATAAACACCGTTTTCGATGGTGTATTTTGGATTTAGCATAACCATTTGCGTATTGTTGACTAGGTATACTGCTCCATCAACTGCGACGCCGAAGTCTTCATCTGGACCAGCTACACAAATTGGCAAGACATCATTTGGCCCGTCACATATGCCGTCGTTATCGGTGTCAGGGTCAAGTGGGTCAGTTCCAGTGTCGTTTGGTCCATTGAAGACGCCAGTATTAGTTTCATTGACATCGTCGAGACCATCGCCATCGTCGTCTAAGTCCTCAACGAGCGGTGGTACACTGTTGGAATCAACTCCGGGAACTAAGGTATCTGGGTCGCCATCACCATCAGTGTCGGTATCAGCCGATGGGTCAAGTGGGAAAGCATCTGGACCAGCCACACAGTTTGGTGGCGAGGCTACGGGACCGTCACACATACCGTCACCATCAGTATCTGGATTGGTTGGGTCAGTGCCATCATTTGCTTCATCAGTATCTGAATTACCGTCGTTATCATCATCCAAATCTTCGATTAATCCGGGTGAGTCAGGGTTGGTTGGGTCGTAATCATCTGGTAGTTCGTTAGGCATACCATCGCCGTCACTGTCCTCAAGAATCTCAATGGTGAAATCCCAAGACACCGAAGTCCCGTCTGTGTGGTTGGACCAAACAGTGAACGTAGTATTATCCAGAGTCTGGGTTGGCGTACCGGTAATTTCACCAGTGTTTGGATCGATTGACAAACTGAGTGGCAAGTCTGGAGAAATCTCGAATGTTCCGCCGGGCACTACCAAGTAGGGTGAAACAGTGCCAATGTCGGTATTGTTGACTCCGACCAAAGTTGGCGGTGGTGTGTTGCCATTAGGTGATAGGTCAGGACCGGCAATACAAACCTGTGGTACTGCGTTGGGACCATCACAAATTCCATCATCATCAGTGTCTGGGTCAAGTGGGTCAGTTCCGGTATCTTGTCCATCGACATAAAGGCCGGTATCAGTCTCCACACTGTCGAGTAAACCATCGCCGTCATCATCATCGTCAGCAATCAAGCCAGAAGTAGGTGGATTCGCTGAGTTGTAAGTTGGTGGCAAGTCATTTGCCAGGCCATCACCATCAGTATCGAGTAGACTCTCAAGACTGAAAGTAAAGGTTTCAGTTGCTCCACTACTGTGAGTCGCAGTAACGGTAAACGTGTCACTCATCGGACTGTCAACCGTACCGGTAATCTCACCAGTTGTACTATCTTGTGTTAGGCTGCCAGGCAAATTAGGTGAAATGCTCCATGTGGTTGTACCATCCCAGAATGCAGGATGGAATCCTATGGCATCAATCGGTTGGTCTTCCACCACAGTGTGTGGGTAAACATTGTAGACGCTAAAGTACAAATCATGGGTCGTTGAATAGCCGCTTTGGTTAGCATAAATCGTGTAGGTTTGGTTGCTTGCATAGACCGATGGTGTGCCGCTGATTTCCCCGTTAGAGATGCTCATACCGGCCGGCAATGTGGGATGCGTGCTCCATGCAACTCCCGAAGCTCCACTGCCAGAGCCGCCGCCACCGGAGCCACCACTTGAGCCGCCGCTAGCGCCACTACCAGATGCTTGAATACCCATGTAAAGTGCAGTGTATATC
>DAWS01000110.1:0-18634 GCA_002506025.1 Euryarchaeota archaeon UBA111
GACTGGGCAAAACCATCCATCCCATTACCACTGAATACTAACTCACCAGCCACAAGTCCGAAATAGGCATAAGCAAACGAATAAACAATACTTGACAGGTTGGATATGAAAAATGTCCGGGTACTCACAGGACTACTAGCCATCAGATAGTTTAGCCACTCGTCCGGAATAATTGGAGATAATCGCACTAGGACAGAAATCTGCATCGCTTCCTCGGTTATAGCTGATTCAAGATTAACCAGCCGAACATCATTGGCTACTATTTCTGCAATGTAGTCCCTAAACATCCACCGACCCAGCATAAACGCAATCAAGCCTCCAACCACAGATGCAGTAAAATTGACCACGACCGCAATCCAGTACGGGAATAAGGCTCCTGCACCAACCTTCAGAATAGGGGTTGGAACCAACAGAACTACTGCGATGGTTACCATTAAACAGTAAATTAACCAAGCCATTGTGCCGAGACCGTCAAACCATTTGATGAACTGACCAACATCTTGGAAAACAAAATAACCAACGATAATCCACAAAATGATGATGCTCAGTGAACTTAGTAATCTGATTCTGCTAACTTTTGTTTCATTAATTTTTATCTTTGGCTGAGGAGTCAAACTTACTCCTCCTCATCGATTCCGTCAATCGCGTCTACCGTAGGGAATGAACTCAAAACATCACCAACCATTTCAGTGATGTCTTCTATTTGAGTAATCAAGGTCACATCGTCAACTGTTCCGGGTCGGCCCAGATTCCACATTAAATCATAAACCAGCTCACTGGTTAATCTAGTCAATTTTAGTACTTCAGGATCGACTCCAAACAAATCCTCATCTGGATGTAATGCAATTAATTCCGGTTTTTCATCCAGCACTCCATCCATGACTGATTCAACATCACTTTGGATGGCTGCGGCCTGCTGCTCAAGGATATCTTCCATAGTAGTCATACCGCCTTTTAATTTAGTTGAACCAGCCTTCCCCGAGCCTAGTTTTTCACTCTTAGAAATGCCGTCAAACGAATGTGCTGAGTTGGAATCATCTGTCTCACCATCACTCGGAGGAGGTGGGACTTGATTTGGGTCGACATCTTGAACTAAATTGTTCAGAGCAATTCGTAACATGGCGGCCATGGTTGATGGGTCAAACATCTCTTGGACCTCAATCCCCTCCTCATCCATCTGAACCAATATCTCATCGATGAAACCAGGATTGATCTTTTCCGGACCAACCAGACCCTTTAGCATAGGTAAGGCCCATGTTGAATCTCCCATGAGCATAGAAACATCGAAACTTCCACCGCCGGAGCTAGGGCCATCAACATCTGCTGGTGGAGGCACGAATTGCTTTCTTGCATGCTTATTCAACTGCTCAATTAGCACCTTCATATCGATTGGCTTCGCAATCACTTCAGAGATCCCCGCTTTAGCAGCAGAGACTAAGTATTCCTGACTTGAATTTCTTGCTAACACTACAATCCGACACTTGAAAGCAAATTCTGGGTCACTCATTAGCCGTTGAGCTGCATCGATAGCATCGCCACTATTCCATTCTCCATCCATTAACACAATCTCGGGCATTGTTGCTAGTGCAGTGCCTTCGGCTTGTCTGAGAGTACCTGCTCGAGTGATATCGAAACCCTCGCGCTCGAGGGTATTCGCTAGGAGAGTGCGCCTGCCTTCATTCTCATCAGCGACTATCACCTTAGCCAAATCACTCCCCCCTTTTCGGCGAACATAAACTCCGACATTTGAACCTCATCCCACAAATTAGCGAAACTAGTAGAAAACTGGTCCATTGTATTGCAACCGAACGGTAGTTTGGGCTCGGCTACTTGGTTTACTGATTGATGCCGATTACTCAATATCTTGAGGCAACTGATTACGCCACGCCATGATACCGCCGTCTAAATTGTACAAACGCCCGCTGGAATAGCCAGCATTCAGCAGATACATCGCAGCGATTTGTGATCTCATGCCACTCCGGCACAACAGGATAATATCGCGATCTTTTGGTATATTTTCTTCTTGTGACAAAATTTCCTCATGAGGAATTTGCAAATCGGTAAATGAGACTTTGAGTTGAGCGTATTCTTGGTCAGATCGGACATCAATAAGAAACGGTTGCCAACCATCAGTCTTTTTTTCTTGATACTGAGCGACTGAAAGGTGGTTAAACATGGTATCATTGTTGGCTGAAGGTTCTGGTATTTTATTGTTCGACGCTGAGGAACTAGAGCACCATCCACTATCCTCGAACATTTTTCTAACTTCGCTAAGGTCCGGCTCAGTATCTGTGTTTTTAGAAAACTTGAGCGTCCTAGACGTCATATTATCAGCGTCATAGAGCAATAATTTACCTGACAGGGACTGACCTCTTCCAAGGATAATTTTTACCGCTTCAGTGGCTTGTATTGAACCAATTATTCCCGGTAAAACTCCGAATACGCCACCTTCAGCACAGGATGGAATGGTATTGAGAGGTGGAGGCTCAGGGAATAAATCACGGTAGCATGGTCCGTTGTGATAATTGAACAAACTAACCTGTCCTTCAAATCTATAGATTGAGCCATATATCCAAGGAATTCCTAACAAATTACAAACATCGTCAACTAAATATCTGGTCGGGATATTATCTGTCCCGTCAATAACAATATCCCAGTCGCACAGAATTTCTTCTGCATTGTCTGGAGATAATCGAGCGTTCCAAGTTGTTACTTTGATAGCAGAATTAATGCTATTGATTCGTTCTTTGGCTGACTCAACTTTCGGTCTACCGATTGCTGACTCACTGTGAATAATTTGCCGCTGAAGATTAGATAGGTCAACTGCATCATCATCAACTACTCCAATGTGCCCGATACCTGCAGCTGCAAGATACATCAGCACCGGACTACCGAGACCCCCGGCGCCAACAACCAGAACTCTAGAATCATCAATCAATTTTTGTCCAGTAATTCCGACATCGGGTAAAGATATGTGTCTTGCATACCTTTCGGTGTCGACCATGTCCATCGCACCATATGGTAATTGATGAATTAACTGGGTTGCTCAATGCAAGTTTTCTTCCAGCCACTTTTCTGCGTCCATGGCAGCTTGACAACCCATTCCAGCCGCAGTTATGGCTTGCTTGTAACGGGTGTCTACCACATCACCGGCGGCAAAAACACCGTCGACTGAAGTCATTGTGTGCTGCTTGTGAATGATGTAACCATTTTCATCGGTCTCTACTTGGGACTCTAAAAATCCGGTAATAGGTTTGTGGCCAATGGCGATAAATGCTCCAGAAGCAGTAATTTCTTCGGTTGAACCATCTCTGGGATCTTCCAAGATTGCCCCTGTTAGGCCATTATCATCGGACAACCATTCTTTTACCTGTCTAAAGGTCTTGATTTCGATTTTTTCATTATTCGCTGCTCGCTCATACATGATGTTGCTGGCACGGAATACATCTCTACGGTGAATGAGTGTAACCTTTGATGCAAACCGAGTCAGGAAAGTTGCCTCTTCACAGGCAGAATCTCCTCCACCGATGACCAATACCTCCTCGTCACGGAAAAATGCTCCATCGCAGGTTGCACAGGTGGAAATCCCTCGACCCTTCTGTTCTGCCTCGCCCGGTGCGTTCAACCATATCGACTCTGCCCCAGTTGAGATTATGATTGAATTCGCCAAGAATTCTTCACCTTCGACCAATACCTTGAATGGCCGTTCCGACAAATCAACAGATTCGACATTGCGATCTTGAACATCAAGACCAAATCTTTCTGCCTGCTCGCGCAATTGCATCATCATCTCAGGACCGCCTATTCCTTGCGGGTAGCCAGGGAAGTTCTCTATGTCTGAAGTAAGCATCAACTGACCTCCAGACATATATCCTGCAAACATCAGTGGTTTGAGCATCGCTCTTGCTGTATATAATCCCGCAGTGTATCCAGCTGGTCCAGAACCAATAATCACTACATCCCTAACATCACCCATGTTATCGCCTACAAATTTGATAGAGAACACTCACCTATTGAATCTTTACATCTAAGTGTTCAATCAACGGATAGAACTTTTGCCAAGCAATCGATTACTCGGTTGTTCTCAGCACGACTGCGTACGGCGAACCTAACATAGCGTGAATCGAGTGTAATACCCATATTTTCTGCGTCACGAATGAAAATATCGTATGCACGACATTGCATGATAAACTGTTGCGATGAATAGTCAACGGATTTTGGTAACTCAGTTAGGATGTAATTTGCCACGCTTGGATAGGTGGTAAAGCCCATATCAATTAGTTGTAGATTCAATTCCTCCCGGTTTTGATGGACATTTGAGTACTGCTGTTGGTAATAATCTGGATTGTCAAGAGCTGCGATAGCACCTAGCTGAGCCGGTAGACTCACTGCCCATGGTGGAATAAAACGGCGTAAATTTTGTGCTTTACTTGTGACTGCATAAGCAACACGTAGTCCCGATAAAGCGTAACACTTACTCATGCTTTTGCAGATTATCAACTCTTCATGACTCTGTGTAAGACTTTCTAGTGATTTTGCTCCGGCGACATAATCGATATATGTCTCGTCAACCCAAATCATCTTACATTCAGAATGAGCATCATCCTTAGCTAATATTCTTTCAACAACATCGACCAAATCATCCGCATAAATTCCTGTTGGGCTATTTGGATTAACCATGATAACTGCATCATGTTGACGGGCTAGGCTAACAAAATCGTCTGATGGGATAACAAATTTATCTTCTGGATATAGCGGGAAATGAGTTACATTACAAGCAATTAAGTGGGTAAGAATGTGCAGGTATTCACCATACATTGGTGAAAGCACCAATACTCTTGATTGGCTATTGAGTAGTTTTGGCAACAATGAAAACATCAGTGAAGAAGAACCCGACGAAACCAATATGTGATCCTCTGGAACCTCACGCACATCTGCGATTTTCTCAATTAGTGGCTCGCAGTGTGTCGGAGGTGATTCGTGACAGGCGCTAATCAAATTATCTGTGATTACTTGCATTACTTCTGGGCATGGTGGAAACGGGCTATCCAGCACGTCAGCAACCACCAACTCACTTCTACGAGTAAAATCAAAACCGCTCTCATCCCATGAAGCACCACCGTGGTAACAAGCGTCATCACTTTCACTGACATTTACTAGAACTAGTTCTTGTAGTTCATCCTCGACATTAGCCCCTAGTGTTTCAACAGAAGCGGTCATCGGATAGAATACAACATCTCCTGCTGCTTTTTGATATTGTGACAATACGCGCATTCCAATCGCTTCATACATCGGTAACACCGATTTGTGGCCCATTGCAATTATGTCGTCTGCCCCATTTAATTGTGAAAATTTCAGCGCACCTAGCATTAATAATCGAGCGATTCCATGTCCTCGATGGTTATTGTCCACTGTCAAACCACGGATTTCGTATATTAGTGAATCATTATTATTTTCAGTGATGCTGTTAATCACATCGTGACCAAAATACTTAGCAATACGAAAACCATTCTCACTAGGCGTGTTGATACTAATATAGCCTAGTAAGATATCATCATTCATCAACGCCAGAAAATGTTCTCCGGGATCATCCAAATTACCCGAATCATTCTCTTGATACTGATGTAATTCATCAACAAAAACATCATACCGCAATTTGGTTAGTTGGTGCCAAATATCCGTCAAATTACCTGACTCGGCTAGGTCTTCGGCTGAGGGCCGAGTAAAATACGACAACTTGGTCATGATGAGTGGGATTAAGTTCGGGTAATTGAAGGATATCCCTACAGTGAACTCATTTCACTGACGGCAGCCACTGCTGCCCTAGCATGTGGTTCTAGACGTGGAGGTATGTGTTGAGGTTCTGCACCAGGACCAATTATTCCTAGACCAATTGGTTTGTTGAACTTGAGTTGTAAGTCGATTACTGATTTTATGACTGCGTTACCCATTGCTGCACCATGTAATGTTTCACCTTTTTCGATTATGCCTAAGCAGATTGCGCCGTCGAATTCTTCTAATGAACGTTCCAATGCTAGCGGAACTTCCATCGAACCCGGGACCCAAATTACATCAGTTATTTCTATAGAGTATTTGCTTGCTTCATCACGTGCAAATTCTAGCATCGATTCAATTTCCTCTTTATGGAACGATCCACATACTGCGATTATTTTCATTACTCAACACCTCTTTCCTTCAACAACCTTTCAATTGTTTCCACAATCAATTGAGTGTTACTGTCAACCTCTATGTTGACAACATCCCCGATATCTTTGCTGTCAAGAGTAGTCAGGCGCATTGTTTCAGGTATAATGTGCAAATCGAACACTCCATTGTCAACCTGGCCAACTGTTAGTGATATACCGTCAATTGCAATGTAGCCCTTCTCAGTTAGATACTTTCTTATCGACGGCGGTGCTATTATCGACAGCGACATTTGATCGCCAGACCTAGTTTTGGCCGATATTATGCCAGTGCCAAAAATATGTCCGGACAATATGTGTCCGCCAACCTCGTCACCAAATTTTAGGGACCGTTCAATGTTAACCGAATCCCCAATTGTCAAATCACCAAGGTTTGTTCGTTCCATAGTCTCGTTTATGATGTCGAATTGGACGATGTCTGAGTCTATTCTCACAACAGTCAAACAGACACCATTGATGGATACGCTAGCACCAATTGCTAAATTATCTACATTTGGCAGTTTTATCTCAACTGTAGTTACGGTGTTAACTTCCGATAGGGAAATTATTTGGCCAATTCCTTGAACAATACCAGTGAACATAACGCATCCTCAGGTTTTACTTTGCGACAATTCTAGTATGCGCGCAATGATTTTTCTTGTTCCATCTAAATCATCCGATAGTCCCTCTACTCGGGTCACTTTTATTGACTCATGACCGAGTTCTAGTAGTCTATTTCTAATCGAATCTTCCGCATGTTCTTGGTCGTAGCCTAGAGCAATTACATCAGGATTTACTTTGGGAAGAATATCATAAATCGACACATCGGGGGAATTACCAACTATAGCGTCATCGACTGGCTTGAGCCCCTCAACCATGCGTCTTCGCAGGTCATGATTAGTTACTGGTTCGTGTTTACGTATCCGTACTGTGTCGTCGTGCGCGACCACAACTGTGAGATGGTTACCGAGTGACTTGGCCTGTTCCAAGTAGTGAAGATGACCAGCATGGAGTAAATCAAAAACCCCGACCGCCATAACTCTCATGAAACCCTCTCCAAGACTCCCTGCTGGTTGCAACTGATGATATTACCGATTAATCTAGTGACTTAAGCGCCTCAATAATGTCAGCACCCTCAAGGAATGGGATGCTTCTCGCAGTCGCCCAAGCCCTTGCTGCTTCTACTGGAAGTGCTAAATCGCCATCAGGTTGCAGCATCTCTGCACCAATAACTACTGGCGACACGCCAGATAGTCTGGCCAAGCCAACTGCTAGTTCTGTATGCCCTTGGCGGCGAGCAAGCCCCCCTTCTGTTTCCCGGCACACCGGAATGTGTCCAGGTGTTCTGAATTCATGGCCCAGTAATTCCTTCGCTTGTGTAGTATCGATATTGGTTGAGAATACTTCGTTAGTTAATTCAGCAAATCTCCTAGTCGTTAAGCTGCGATCTTTGTCTGTGATTCCAGTGTATGTCTCTCGGTGATTTAATGACAGAGTGAAGGCTGAACGTGAGTCATAACGCAAATCATTGGTGACCAGTTTGGATAATACGTCAAACCGAGATACTAATTCTGGTTGAGTATGTAGGTCCTGTAAAAATGGCAGACCAAATCTTTCTCCGACCTCATGCCCAATTGCTAGGAATAGTAACCCCCCGCAATCCTGTCTCAATTGCCTCATAGTTGCTGGAGTGGCGTGCTGAGCAGAAAATAGTAGATCTGTTTCACCCTCGCGTTTTTCCGAGTCAAATAGACAAACTGGTAAGCCTTTAGAGAATGCAGCGACAGCAGCCTCAACCGAATTGCTCATGCTACCGGGTTGAACCTCTCATTGATGAAGTGTCGCATATCATCACAAGCAAAAAAGATGCCTTTTTCGGGGTTTTTTTGTCCGAATAACGGAAAGGTCTTATCATGAGGTGACCATTGGCTTGAACCTGCGGGGTGGGTGTCATGCCAGTTAGATTAGGTCCAGCGGGTATTCCTTTGTCATGTAAGGGAAGGACCATCGTGGAAGGAATGGATGACATTATTTCACTCGGTTTGGAAACAATGGAAGTCCAAACCGTGAGGATGATTGCACCTCAACACTTTGAACAATATTGGCAAGCCGGCGTGCTTGCCAACAAAACTGAATTTGAGATGAATATTCACGGCCCATACTACAGCGAACTACTTGGAAATCGTGTCGAGAGGGGACGTTCATTAACCAAGATTGAATCGACTTTGCAAGCGGCAAAAACCATCAACGCTAGGCACATAACTTTGCATGCAGGCCATTACGGAGAAATGGGCAGAGGACGCGCCGCCAATGAACAACTCGCCAATGTTTTTGCCGGTATTGTCGATCGAGTTCATGAAATTTGGCATGATGATGATGACATCTACCCAGTATTCCCATGGCTGAAAGATGGTACACCCTCGAAAATTGGGATAGAAACCTCGGGTCGGCAAGAACTCTGGGGCAGTTTAGAAGAAGTTCTTGAAGTGGTAAACCATGTTGAGGGGACTGTCCCCGTGCTCAACATAGCTCACATACACTCACGGGGTCATGGTAGCATGAGAACCTCCGAAGATTATGGTGAGATGTTTGACTTAGTGCGAGAAACTATCGGTACTAAGGAATTCTATTGTCACTTCTCTGGTGTCGAGCATCGTACAGGAAATGCAATGCACTATACCCAAATAAAGAAATCAGACCTTAACTTTGAACCGTTAGCAGAGTTCATCGTCGAAGAGGGTGGATGGTTAGACATCACATTGATTTCAGATTCTCCACTGCTTGAACACGATGCAATGTATATGCTACAAAACATCGAGAAAGCGCGTCACAAGCAACTTGAACGCAAAGCAAGAGAAGACCGTAGAAGAAGTTTGGCTGCTCAAACTGGACGCTCTGCTGAAGAAATTAAAGCCAGAGAACTAGAAATTGCTAGTGCCAGAACTAAAGCTGCCACTGCAGAGATGAAGCAAAAGGCTGCAGAACAACAAGCCGCTGAAGCCAAAGCACCAGCAGAAAAGCAGTCTGACGAAGCGACAGAAGAAGTTCCAAAGCCGAAGACTAAGGCAAGTAAATCCAAGAAAGCGGAAGAGAAAACCAATGACGATGTGTTTGACTTCGACGAAGAAGATGAAGACTTATTCTGAGTTCGTCGACAGAATATCATCACCAAATCAGTAGTTTCAAACTACTACAGCGGTAATTAACTTAAGGGCGAGTCAAATCGCCCATCTGTTAAACATGGCACATATCGCAATTCTTGGATTAGGTAATTGGGGTACTGCAGTCGCACGGATGTGGTTGCTTGAGGGACACAAAGTCAAGGGATGGACTATCGAGCAAGATGTCTATGAATCCGTAGTGATGGAAGGAGTAAACAAAAAGTATCTTCCAGGCCATTCAGTTGAGGGATTAGAAGCGACAATGCGCTTGGACGAGGCACTTGATGGGGTCGAGATTGTTGTTCTGGCAATACCCTCCTCAGTAATTCTAGATGTTGTAGATGAAGTAATTCCCCATCTAAGGCCAGGGCATGTATTGATTGATCTAGCAAAAGGACTGGCGCCCGGAAAGAGATTGATTTCCCAAGCCATTCATGAGAAACTAGATGCTGCACAGATGACCAATCCACTAGCAGTTGTTACCGGCCCAACAATCGCACCTGAAGCGGCTGGAGGAGTTATTACCACTGCTTTAGTGGCGAGCGAGGATGAATCTGTTGCAAAGCGACTAGCGGAGACATTAACCACTCAGACATTCATTTTACATGCTGCTTCAGATCCTGTTGGCGCAGAGTTATGGGGTGCTTTCAAGAATGTTATTGCTTTAACGTGTGGACTTGTTGACGGGCTGAAAAAAATTGGGACATTGGGCGGAGATAATCTGAAAGCGGCAATTTTCATGGCTGGATTCAAGGAGGGTTGCTTGTTATTACCTCAACTGGGTGCTAAAGCCGAAGTAGCATTCGGTCCAGCCGGACTAGGTGACCTCTATGTCACAGCGACCTCACCATATGGCCGTAATCGCAGTATGGGTGAAAAACTTGGGACTGGATTATCGGTTGATGAAGCACTCGCTGAGATGACAATGGTTGCCGAGGGTGTAAGAGCCGCACGCATGTTTATCACCAGAGCGGATGATGAAGGCATCAGTGTTCCTTTTACCAAAGCAATCAATACTTTGCTAGACGGCGAGATAGATGCAGAAGAATGCTGTCGAAGAATAGTTGGCTTGAATTAGTTGCAACTATTCGTCGGTGTTGTTTTGTATGATATTACTGTAGGCGACATCATGGCGGATGACTTGAGCGAACTTGAAGCGAGATTGTTTGAGTGGATTAGACAGTCTGACTTTGAAACCGTTCCATGGTCAACCGCTAATGCAGCAAAAGCATTCAAAGTCAAGAAAGATGAAATCTATGAGGCAGTAGCAGCGCTTACCAGAAAAGTTCCGGATAGAATACAAGTCTTCTACAAAGCAGGTGCTGTTCATATCGCTGCTGAGTGAAAGTTGTTTATTTAGGACAACCTAAACTATATCTATGATTAGTTTTAGGGGCCCCTAAGGTGATAATTTGAGGGCAACCAAAATAGCGATTTTTACAACACTTTTGATTGTGTTAAGCAGTATTCCGGGATGTATATTCGACCCAGTAGAGTTCGACAAGTGTGAGGATGAAAATAACTGTCTAACCATAGCATTTGAAACCAAAGAAGAATACAAGAATGCTGATGAAAACCCACAAAAACTAGCTGACAGACTTGAAGAGTTAATGGGTATTGAAGTAGAGATTTACACTGTCTCTGGCCCTGCTGCTACTATTGCAGCGCTTGAATATGGTAATGCAGACATCGGATTCCTTGACGGAGGAGCCGCATGGCTCAGTATCGAAACTAGAGGTTTTGAAGTTGCTGCTGCGGAGCAGAAAGGCGACGGAAGACCTTACTACAATGCGGTAGCATGGGTTCACACTGACTCAGATATGGCAATCGCCGACCGAGCAGGAGAAGACCCATACGCATTGATGGCTGGTAAAATTTCTTGCCACACCTCGCCGCTAGGCAGTTCAGGTATGCTACTACCAATGGGCTGGATGATTTCTGAGGGCTACATGGAGGTTGTTGGCGATGTCAACAACATGGACTCGCTGTATCAAACAGTCAGAGCTCACTTTTCTGAAGACTCTAGTATCCCAGATAGCGGAACACTATACCGTGGGTATGGAGGGTCTTTACGCTGTCTAGCAGAGCATACTCTTGGAGACGCAACAGATTACATCTCGTTCGCTAAGGATCCAACCGTGCCAGATTATTGTGGTGATGACCCACGTTCTTGGTGCTTTGAAGGTGATTTTGACAGCACTGATGACTTCTACCCTCTTGGCGGTTACAACGAAACCACCGGTGAGATAAACAGTTTCGGAAAGGCACCAAGTCACCCAATTATGTATAATCCAACTTACTTTAGTCAAAGCGATGTCGACCTTCTAAGGTCTGCATTTGAAACTATGAATGGAAATGAGGATGACCTAGCAATTCTTGATGATGTATTGGGTACACCTGGAATAACTATCACCAACACTTCAGCCCACATCGGAGACTATGGTAACGCTATCGAAGATGTCCCTGGAATAGCGGCTTACCTAAATGACAAAGTCAACAAAACTACCGCAGAGGACAGTGACTCCAATACAATTCTCTATGTCGGTGGCGCCGTTGCTGCATTAGCATTAGTCACTGGAGCAATTTTCATCCGTAATTCTAACAACAACAAAAACATCGAGTCAGAAGGTACAGATGAAAGTGATTTATCATGAATCACAATAAGGCATTCATTATTGTAGTTGTCTTATTATCTGCTAGTGTTTCTGGTTACGAATTGTATCAAAGATACAACGCTGAAGAGGAGCCCAGATTTCAATGGCCAGATAAAGTTGACATTCCCTGCAATCCAGATTCTACGGAGTTTGATTGTGAGGTTTATGCTCAAGTAAGTTCAACACCTGTAAAATCATTGCAACACCCAACTAACAATGAGATATGGATTGCTGCACTAAACGGCATAATTGCTTCTTGGGACGGAACAATGATGACCGAAATCGGTAACTTGAGTAATGTGATCTCAAATTGTCATAATGAACAAGGTCTACTTGGTTTTGAATTCACTCATGACTTCAGCAGCAGCCAAGAAATCTTGCTATCATATACTGAAAACGCTGATTGTGAGGGTGGGTCCAATCTTTCAGGCATGGTTATTGCCTCAGTTGAGGTTGTCGACAACAAAATCAACATGAATTCACTGGTTGAACTACGCACAATTGCTAAGGAAAATCGCAACCACAACGGTGGAAATTTACATTCATTAAATGACGGAACTTATCTCTGGTCGCTTGGCGATGGTGGCGGTTCTAGTGACCCATACGGTAACGGACAGAATGTGCACAACCCACTTGGAACCATACAATATTTCAGCTACGGAGATAAAATGATTGAACCAGTGTTTGACAATTACGGTAATGATACTGACTATGTGCTACATCACGGCTTACGCAATCCATGGAAGTTCGACACCGATAATCAAGGTAGGTTATGGATTGCTGATGTTGGACAATACTGCTTCGAGGAAGTCAATGTCGTTCCTTTGCTTACTCAGTCAAACTTTGGCTGGTCAGAACGCGAGGGAATGCACATTTACGACCCTAGTGACGATTGCTCCAGCCCACCTGATGCACTAACAGATTCCAGCCTAACAGACCCAATCATAGAGTATCCCCATGTTGGTGGAAATTGCTCCATAACTGGCGGATTCTGGATGGATTGGGGACCAAATTCCTTGCAAAACAGCTACATCTATGGTGATTTTTGCACTGGATCAATATGGCAAATAACCGAAAGTAGCAACGGTTTTGAATCAAATTATGTTACCAGTGTAGGGACTTACATAACCGGTTTTGGACAGGGGATAAACAATGAGTTATTGATATTCAGTTGGACTGGAGAAATTTATAATTTATTTGAATCGTAGATATCAGTATAATGATTCTACTGCTTCTTGTTTCTTTGAGTGATACTTGCTGGTAGTAGTACTGAGATCAGTGACTTACTACCTAGTTCCGCCTCATCAGTTACGAATGACCTAACGAATAGTGATAAGAAATCTATCATAATTATTACGACGAATATTACAATTAGATAACTCATTACGTCGTTATAGTTGCCAAGTTCCATTGCCCGATCTATATGTAGGCCTATGCCACCCGCGCCGACTAAGCCAAGTACTGTCCCGTGCCTAACATTGTATTCAAACATGAATAGCAATTGGCTCAAGAAAGTATTGCCTGATTCGGGTATTACTACCTTTGAGACTATCTCGTTGTGTCGAAGCCCCATTGCTCGAGCTGCTTCGAGCGGCTCACGATTGATACCTTCAATCTCCTCGTATTGGAGTTTCCCGATATATCCAATTGTATACAGGATCATTGCTAATACTCCTGCGAGTGGACCGATACCAACTACGATCACGAAAATTATCGCCCAAATAATGCTGGGCAGGCTTCGAGTCAGAGCGAGAAATAATCTGGTTGGAACTAATATGTAATTTGGCACCAAATTCTTTGCCGCAAATGGAGACAGGGCGATTGCACCGATGAAACCGAATATCGTAGCGACAAAAGCCATTTTTAGTGTTTCCAACATACCTGTATATGCCTTGGAGCAGAAAAATCCTATCTCGACACGGCAATTAGGAGGTTCTGATTGAGCCTCAAAGATTAGAGACCATCTTGGCGGCCATAACTCGGTGTTCCAAAATTTTACCAAATTGGCAAAGCCACCGGTTAGGTCACCCCAATCTCCTCTTACCAGATTGTTCAATACGACAATAGCAGTAATGAGCAAGCCGAAAGATATCAACCAGACTTTGTTTATCTTGCTAGACATAGTTTTCAGGCCTCCGCAGGTGATTTAATTTCAAATTCACTTAGATCAATTATGCGATCGGCGATCTGTTCAGCACGCTCAATGTGGTGTTCAACCAAAAGCATGGCACATTGATTCTCATTGACATAATTCTTCATTAAGGATATTATAGAGTCTGCATTTTCCTTATCCAGTTCGCTGAGAAATTCGTCGGCCAATATGAGTTGTGGTTTTTGTGCAATAGTTCGAGCAGTCGCAACACGCCGTTGTTGTCCACCAGATAAGCGTCTTATTGGTTCATCGATTTTATCAGATAAACCCACTTGAGCAACACAATCTCGGATTACCACTGACTTACGTTTAGACCAATCAAGTAGGTTACCAGAGTCTGTCCTCACTTTTACTCCGCATCTAGCCCCTAACTCGACATTGTGGTAAACGCTAGCATGCCTAACTAAACCCAGACGTTGGGGGATATATCCAATCCCACCACGCGCTCTGATATCGCCAACAATTTGACCTGATAATTTGGGTATAACACCGGCAATAGTCCTGAGCAGTGTTGTTTTCCCAAGACCGGATATGCCAACGATTGCAACTATCTCGCCAGGCTGGATTTCTAGATTTATCCTGTCTAATAGCGGGAAGTTGTAACCAACTGTTAAATTGCGTATCCTGATTATTGGTTTAGCCATTCACTACACCAACCAATACTAGCAAGATGTCCTACTGATAAGCATTTAAATACATATCTAATTTACTATCTGCTCATAATCCTTGCTTGTTTTACCAAGTCAATTATCGAGACTCGTAATTCATCTGAAGTGATGGTTTTGCCGTATGGGACATACACTCGGTGATTCGACTCCATACACTGCAAGAAAATTCCGCGTGAGTCTAAATTATCCATATGAACAGTTGCTGAGTTCTTACCGAAATGTGCATTGTAGATATCTACCATTGCATCAACATGATCGTCGTTCATATGTTCTATTGAACCTGATTTTACCTCTTCTAGACTCGGTTGAACTGCCGCTGAAAGGTATTCTTCACCATCTATCCAGCATATTTTACCGAATCCGGCTATATACCTAATAGAAATAATCTCATCCATCAACCAAAATGAAAAATTGTGAGTTTTCAAATATGCATCAGCATTCGGCACTTGAGCTTTATATCTGGTAAGCATTGCTTCTTGGTCCTCAACAGTAACTTCTACTACATCATCGGAATGGTTGCCAGCATCATTAGCAACAACTACTTCTTTGAATTTGCCAACTAAGCAAGCGCGCCAATAGGATTGCGGGTCACCTTCAGGATTGGGATGAGATATGAATAATGATGACTTTTGATTGGTCATGAGGTTTTTTGTATGGGCCGCGATACTCGCTATCAGTATGTATGGTTTGCCGTCATAATCAATGGCAAAGGGGACTACTGAACTTAACGGAAACTCATTGATTTCTGCTTTAACTGAGAGTGTTGATAGCACCCCGTGTCCAACATCTATCATCCATTGAAGAACATTTTTGGCAGGATCTTCATTCTTTCTAGAGTTTAATTCAGCTGCGAGTATCTCATCATCTGACATCCTATCATGCCTCGTTCTCAACGAAAAGGCCAATCGTCTCTTCCAACCATTCCTCGGCCTCGTCGTCGTAGTCTGTATCACAATCTATTCTGTCATTAATTCTATTGCCACCTTTTTGTTCTAGCACATCGTCCCATTGGATTCCGGCCTCGCAGAATAAATCGAAGGCTGTATCTCCAAGAGCTAAAACAGCGAAGTTAAGATTGCTGAAAGTGCCTTCTGCAGCCTCAGTTGTTGCCTCGTATAATTCGATGGCGTTATCCGGCTGCTCGCCGTCCCCCCAAGTACTACAAACAACGATTAGGTTGTTGTGCTCTTGAATTTCAGCAACACTGACCTCATCCATGCCGTTTATAGTCGGTTCTAGACCATTGTCTTTAGCCATTTTCTCTGCATCCATTGCCAACAATTCTGAGTTGCCGGTTTCTGTTCCATATAATATCAAAATCTTTTTTGTCATATTCATTCCTCTTTTTTTGGTCTTAACACATTAATGATTGGTGAGTCTGATTCCTCGTTGGTTAATATCTCAGCATCCACTCCGTACACCTCTGAGATTGTGCTTATGTTTAATGCACTGCTCGGTTTGTCGTAGCAATATATTTTACAGTCATGAATTATTAAAATCTTATCAGCAAATTTACTTGCCAGATTTATATCGTGCATTGCAACAATCGCACTACAAGCGTTAGACTCATCACTAACTAAGCCCTTGATTTGGCTTAATATGTCATACTGGCTAAACAGGTCTAGACTACTAGTTGGCTCATCAAATAAGTAAACCTGAGGTTGCTGAGCAATCGCTTTTGCAATCATCACTTTTTGTTGTTCACCACCGGATAATGTATGGAATTTCCGAAAAGCAAATTCCTCTAACTTTAGTTTTTCAATTACCTTAGCAACAATTTTGCGATCACTTTCACCAACATTCCAGGTTAGGTATGGCCGCCTACCTAGGAGAATCACATCATATACATCAATTGGGAAACTTGTTGAAACATTCTGTGGAACATATGCCACTTTCTTAGCCAATTCGTTAATTGGTAAATCCTCAATAGGTTGTTCTAGTATACGAACTTCACCCTCTTTAATTCGATTTATTTTGTTGAGACATTTAATCAGAGTAGATTTCCCTGTTCCGTTAATCCCAAGCACTGCGACGAAACAATTTGGTTCAACAGCAAATGAGATGTCGGATAGAATCTTATTCTTACCATAGGCGAAGTTCAAATTAGAAACTTCAACTAAGGGCTTTGACCCTTTCTTTGTTGATTGCTTAACCATGAGTCCCACTCCTTTTACTCAACAAAAGATACAAGAAAAATGGACCACCTATTATCGATAGCATAATACCAACCGGTAATACTACTGGCGCGAATAATGTTCCACCGATGGTATCAGCAATTAACACAAGTAGTGCACCAATTAGTGCTGATGATGGGACAAGTCGGCGGTAATCATTACCAACAATCAACCTAGCAATGTGTGGTGCAGCGAGGCCAACAAAGCCAATCAAACCAGTAAACGCAATGATAATCGAAGTTGCAAAGGCCGAAATCACCAGGATTTTTCTGCGTAGTAATCCCGGATCCACACCTGTAGATATAGCAAAATCATCACCTCCGATGGCAAGAGTGTTTAGATCCCAAGAATACTTGATTAGTCGTGGATATAACAGCGTTAGCACAAAGCCGACAAATAATACCGTGGTTAAATCAGGTCTTCTGACGCTACCAAATGACCAGTGAGTCAACTGTGCTAATTGTTGTGGGGTAGCAAAGTAAACCAATGATTCAACAATCGCCCCATTGATGAAGGTAATTGCAATGCCTACCAAGATATATGATTCAGCAGATACCCCTCTCAACTCTCCTAGTTTTATGACTATAAAGACTACAATAAGTGAAAAAATAAATGTGTTTATGACGATTAATGTATTTGGTACGATATCCATCATAACGGAGTAAATATGATTATCCAGCACGGGTAGTTCGAGCACTGAGAATCCCAATATGATAGCCAGTGCCGCCCCTAGCGATGCGCCAGAGGCAACTCCAAGAGTTAATGGAGAAACTAGCGGGTTTCCGAGGCTACCTTGCATTAAAGTTCCTGCAGTAGCTAATGCAGCTCCGGCAAAAATTGCCATTAGCACTCTCGGTAATCGTATATTCAGTAGTATGGTTTCCTGAATGTCTGTTGGTGTTTCCAAGCCTAACATAATCATGATTATTTTGGAAAAACTTAGTGATTTTGATGAGCCCAATCCCATCGAAAAAATTGCCAGTAATCCTGTTGACAAAATTAACCCGTAAATGTAGAGACTCTGTCGCTTTGACCTTTGCTCTACGCGCTTACCTAAGTCAACAGATTCTTCGGTTGTGGAGTCAAATACCTCGTCTATTCTCCACAAAAAATCTCACCTAAGCTACACAGACAAATTTGCCAATTCTGTCAGTATCATGATACCGAGTAAAATAGTCATCAAGAATCTGCTCGGTGTCAACATCCTCAAACAATTCTGGATGGAGGAATTTCGCTAAAGTTGGTAAGCCGTGAATCATCATAGGCCCAGCGAATTCTCCTGCCATAACAAACATCTGATTCTGCTTTATTGCTGTGAGTTCGTCGAATCCGGACCGGTCAGCAATAAACCCGAAGTGAGACGAGCACTGGTCGTTTGAATCATAATCATCATACCCAATCTCAAAGGTGATTCCATCAAACATCAGGTAATCTGGATTACTATCGATTATTGCCTCAATATCGACGTGGGTTGTATGGCCGATTAAGTCAGCAAATACATTTACTCCTCCCGCCATGGATATTAGATCATTCCATTGGGAACTCGCAGTTAAAACCACGGGGTCTCTCGTTAATGATGCATGATGCTCCATTACGACACTAGGCCTATTACCATCTGGAACACTTTCAATTCGAGAGTTAAC
>DAWS01000110.1:19026-20643 GCA_002506025.1 Euryarchaeota archaeon UBA111
AGTTTTGCTATTACAGACATCTCATCTCTCAACGAATCATACTTGTAAAAATCAAGGGCAAGGACATTAATACCAACCGGCTCTAGTTTATCCCTTATCATGTCGGTATCCACCATGCCATTGGTGGCAAAAACGATGTAAACATCTGGGCGGACATCAAATAGTGCCTCGAAATCTATCTCTGAGTGTGCCGAATATTGCACAACATCAGTATTCTGTAACTCTGGCCACAGGTCTGAATCAATGAAGTCACCTGATATGCCGCTAATTACCGAAAAATCTACTTCTAGCATCCTCATTACGGTTGCTGCATAAGTATTGGTTATTACAACACTATCAGGTGTTTCATCAAAATAATGCGTAACACCATTAGAATCTTGCACTTCGATTGCTCCGGATTCAAGCAACTTCGAATCGCCTTCAATCACCATCTTGTAGCCAATAAAGCCAAGCAAAATCAAGACTATCAACTGCATTGCAATTAACTTCTTATCTTCATTCATCGTCATCACCACGTCGGTTCAGTACAATAACAGCCAGTCCTATTACTGCCAATACTCCAATTGTGGGAATGAAATTTACATTATTGGATTCATCGGTTGGAGATACAATAAGATTGACGTATGAGGAGTTTGACAAATCTGAATATTTCCCGTTAGTAAAGCCCAAGTTAGCTCTGAACCTATTCTGACCTTCTTCTAATCCATCAAAAGTAAAGAAATTATCAGTTCCGTTGTAAATTTCTGTTACTAGACCATTTGGTGATGTGTGTTGCAAAGAATACCAATCTGCTTCAACGGTCTTCGTCCACTCGATATACAAGCCAGTGTCCTCTTCTAAATCTTGGGCATATGGCAGATTTAATTCCGGGGTTGGAATCTTGAAATCGACCTCAATAGAGATTATTTCACTGACAACTTCTGACCCAGAAAATAATCGAGCGATAATTTGATACTGATAAGTACCATCATTCTGGTCTTCAACTGCAAAAGTCGTTGAATCTCCCGTGTAAACAACCTCCCCATCCCGCAATAAATCGTATGAATTAGCGCTAGCGAACGGACCCCATTCAACCACGTAATCTTGCGTGTTGATAATTGATGATTCAGTTACAAACTGCGGCTGAGATGGCATCCCAGAGAAATCATTTAGGTGATATGTGACAGATTCTGAGTGTGAGCCAGGAAGCCTGTCAATAACCTTGACCCAATTTCTAACCGTTTCATTGTACCATAATTCCCATGAGTCAACATTGTCGTTTTGATCGGTTATTTTGTAGTAGGTTGTTGAATAGTTGCCGCTCGGAGTTTCCACCATAACTCCCTCGATTATTGTGACCGTATTTGTGGTATCATCGTAGCCGTTTGGATGCCCCGGTACGCCGATTATGTTGGTTCGATTGAAATGTGCAAATTTAGCATTCCCGGAGAAAAGATTCGTTGCTTCGTTACTATCTGTGGTGTAACTCCAGCCCATTGTTCCGTCAACAAAGTATTGGGAGGTTTCGGAATATGTTCTGACCTTGAGCAAATTATCGGTGTCAATCCAGTGGTATCTTACTCTGTCAGGGCTGTCATACTCATCAACAACCTTCATCAGGTAGCAATCCTGTTGACT
>DAWS01000110.1:21048-21527 GCA_002506025.1 Euryarchaeota archaeon UBA111
TAATCAACATCATATGACCAACTCATGCCAACATTCCAAAATCCCGCTCCAGCATCATCCAAGACAACAACTGTTAGGCTTTTGGTAGCTTCAGTGGTGCCGTTTGGATTTACTGCAAGCAGTGAAAACACATACGTTCCAGGTTCAGTTGGGGTAAATTCGTAATGCTCGTTGAAGCCTCTGTAGGCAAGTTCTCCGTCAATAAACAGTTCGAAGTGATCGGTATAATCACCGCCTGTCCAATTGATGAAATGTGGTGAATCATTAATTGACATATCAAAACTCTGTAACAAAAATTCAGGTGTTTCTGGCTTTTCTGGGATTACCTCTGATGTAATGTTGAACCATCCCGTTGCCGAATCAATTTCAACCATTGAGTGATTGACCAACTCTATTGCCCCACTCGCTGCAGTCACATTGTATAGGCTGCCAATAACTAAGCCACAGAATAAATAGAAACCATCATTGTCTGAGTAAAC
>DAWS01000037.1:0-7861 GCA_002506025.1 Euryarchaeota archaeon UBA111
GGTGAGAAGGGAGTGAACATGAAGCCTCGCCTAATAATTGCAATTCTAGCACTGTTACTAGTTGCTCCGGTGATTGCAAACCCAAATGGACCGCCGTGGCAAAATGGCTCAGATCTAGTAATCGACACAGGTTGCACATGTCATGGTGATGGTGCGCCGTCAACCGAAGTCGTAGTTTCTATATCAGGCGTACCAAGATCATATTCGCCTGGTGCAAGTTATGATTTCACAATAACACTTCAGCATGCGTCAAACGAGGCCGGTGGCTATCTTATATGGGACTATAACTCAGGCATTTTGACACCAGGAGAGGGTTCTCAAACCGTGCCTGATGAACCTGGTGCTTTATCTCAATCCGAACCCGGTAACAACTGGGTCATTACTTGGACAGCACCAGATTCTGATATCGGTAGTGTGTCATTCCAGCTAGTTGGTAATGCCGTGAACGGTAATGGACAATTTGATGGAGGTGATTTGTGGAACATATTATCGTTCTCAATAAGCGCACCAGAGTCAACCTACGAAGATGATGAGGAAAACCGTCAATTGAGAACCATTAGCGTAGGTGATTATGACTCGTTGTTTATTGCTGAGGAAGACCCTGCTGCTGTTGAGGCAGCAAGGCAAGAGGAAATCGCTGAAGACTTCTTCAACAACGGAAATCTATTCTATTGGACTACATTAGCAATCATAATCATCGGAGCAGTCGTTCAAGGTGAATTTTACGAACGAAGGTTTGGCGGTGGTCCACCACATCTCGATATGAGTCTTGCAGTGCCCCAAGGTGTCAGGCGAGGAATACTAGCAATAATTGCTGTGCTAATTTTTGCCTGGTCAATTGATTCAACACAATCGTGGGGAATAATTTTGTTAACTGGCATGCTTATGTTATGGGCTATCTTTGGTGTTTACCGTACTGTAGTCCAAGCCAGAGCGCCGAAGGAATATACCGATTTGGTTTGACGGTGATTGTGTGAACCTTCACTTGAATGGTGACTCTAGTGCTCGAATCTCCACTCACACAAATGAATTAATAGCCCGTAGCGGAATCTTAATTTTCGTTTGGGTGCTTGTAACAATTACTTGGTTATTGAACATAGATAGATTGTTAGAATTTTTTGTCGCTATATTCAACCCATGTTCTGATAACTGTCTTAACCTATACAATCCCGAAAAGTGGTCGGAATTGCGCTGGATTATTGCTGGCTTTTTGAGTCTTATTTGTATGATACCAATAATTAATTTACAAATCTGGTCATTTTCGAAACCTGGACTCACTACTAGTGAGAAGAAAATGTTACGATTAATACTAATTTTAGCACCATTGCTATTTTTGCTAACTAGTTATCTAACCATAGCAGAGTTATTGCCAAAGTTTTACTCAATTGGGCATGATATACACACCGATTATGGCTTCGTAGCAAAGTATGATGCCGTATCTCTGATTTATTTTGCTATGACCATCTTATGGATTCAGACTCTTGTTATAGTATCAAGTTCAGTTATGATATGTGGTGGGTTAACTGGGAATCTAGATTCAAGCAATGCCAATTGGTGGCGATGGCGTGTATACAGTTTCACCTCACTAGTTTCAATACTTTCTCATTACGACAAGACCACAAATGGCTTGTTAATTACGCTGCTAACCATATTAGTGGTTGAATTAATTTCACGGCCGTGGACATCAAAGAAACCCAAATATGATGTGGTATTGCAAAATTCTTTCACAACGGACGGTGAAGTAATATCAACAATCAACCTGTTGTGCGGATGCACAGATGGTTATTTCCCCGGCGAAGATCAGTGTCTGTCGATACCAAATGTTTGTAAAAATATAACATCTCAGGAAGATTTCATTAAGATATTAGTGGATAAGAAACCGCATAGAGTAAAGATATATCGTTGCAATAACACATCTGTCTGGAACAACCTAAGTAATATCAGTCATGATTTAGAGATTACAATAAATTCAGATAATTCTGCCGCATAAGAACCAACATTTGATAGATGAAGGGCTTACAATCAATATCATGAAGGGTAGGATACTAGGCTTTCCTATCATATTCATTTTGCTTGCAGGTGCTGCATTCTCATTCACTAATGATGCGTTGGTTGAGGATTGGCTGCGTAACAACACAATTACGATAAACGCTGAAGAAAGCCAGACCTTGTCGATACAGGAAAACGAGACTTGGTTAGTTTTAGTTGTTGACTTTCGTGATGACAATAATCAAGCTGAAGAAATGATTTCTGCGGCAGAAAGCATGCTAAAACCTCATGCTGAAGAATACTTTGATACATTATCTCACGGAACGGTAGATTTGGAAATAGACATTCATAATGTGATGTTTACTGCAGCCAACCCCATGACTAGTTATGGTGCGGATAATGGTGCAGAACGAGACTCAGCAGTTGACGGAACGCATCTACCAATGATGCTTGCCGAGGAAGCAATAGTCGAATTTAGTGATTCTATTGATTGGTCAAAGTATGATTTGGACAATGATGGGACCGTTGACCGATTAATGATATTACATACGGCAGTTGGGCAAGAAACCGGCGGAGATTCTAACAGGATTTGGTCACATTTTGCCATGTTTCAAAAGCCGATAGATTTGCCAAATGGCATCAAGTCTCCACACTATGCAATGGCTAGTATAGGCTCAGGCTCTAGTGGTTTTGGGACGGCAATGCACGAAATGTTACACCAAATGGGAGCTTATGACCTGTATCCATCTGATGGGCAACAAACCTCTGTGTGGAAAGGTGTGGGAGATTGGGACATTATGGCTAGCGGCAACTGGAATGACGATGGAAAAACACCTGCATTACCAATGTCATCAACAAAGGAAACGATTGGCCTTGAAAATTATCACACACTAGCTTTTGATTGGCAGCAGTATCAAGATTATTGTCGCTCTCCAACCATCACAATTGATTTATCTAACTCATTTTACCACGATTATAAAATTCCTCTAGCCAGTGGTGAGTTTGTTTGGATTGAATACCGAGGAGGTAATATGTACGATCAACAACTCCCCGGAACTGGATTGCTAGTTTCATACCAAGACACGACAATTGATGGCTATGAAGATAATGAACTGAACATAAACAATAAACGCCCGTATCTGAAAGTAATCGAAGCCGACGGTAACAATGGGTTACTGAATGGTGCTAATCAAGGACAATCCAGTGATTTATTTGCCAACGGTTCTAGTTTTGGCAGTCAGGGAGTCGAGATTAGAAACCACGATGGAATCCTGGTAGATTGGTTTGCCGAAGTACAAATCAGCACTCAAGTTGAAATTGTTTTCAAAAAGAATTCATGTAATAGCCAATTCAGTGTGGACTTACCTGACCATGCAATAACAACCTTACTAAACGAAAACATTACATTCACAGCAGAAACCACAACAAGTTGTGTTATCGAAAATAATCTAGTATCTACAGATGGCAGATTGGTTGCCATTAGTCCAAGCCAAATCGCTGCGAATACACCGACAAAAATCGAAATAATGTTCAATTCCGCAGCTCAGCATAATTCCAAGGCTCGCATGATTGGAAACTTATCTTGCAATTCAGAGGTGAGAGATTTCGATATCGAGATACTATCATTATCCATCATCCCCCTAGATGGAATGTTTAATTCTAAAATCTCTGTAAGTAATCGCGATAACATTGCTATACCGATTGACTCGATTGGCACAGGTAGCCATACCTTTTCTTATCTCATCGACGGACCTTTGTCAAGAATTGCTGACAGCCAACAAACTCTGAGGATTGCCGAGTCTGGCTCCTTCTTAGTACTTGATATTGAACCAAATGGTTTGTTGTCACATAACATGATTGTCAATGGAGAAATTGTGTTACTCGATTCGAATGACAACAAGTATGTAATTGATGTGACATTAACCGCTGAATCAGCTGCAGGTAACTCATTGAATCAATATATCAACCCAGGCCAACTGATAGGGTTAGCCTGCTTATTTGCTGCTCTTTGGGTGTTCCTAACCATGAGAGATGCCACAGGGACCGAGGTCAAAACTATCGAAGAACCGAACAACATTACACCAACTGAGACAGTCCATGTTGATGCTTGGGGCAGAGTAATCGATGATTAAACGCGACCTGGTAACCATCGTTTGATGTGAAGGAACTTCCAATCACCAATATCTTCTTTGAGACCACAGACCCATTTTTTGTGAACACCCTCAGCAAGTCGCACTGACAAGCAAGTCTGCTCCCATGAAACAGGTGCCTCTGTCATTGGTTGGAGGAGCCATGGAGCATGAGATTTAGCGACATCATCATCATACACTCTCCACTTACATCCATACTTGAATCCGGGTCGAAGGACACAGCCCAATTCTGTAAGGTAAGAGAAAAGTGCTTCTTGTTGAACATCGCCAGTTAGTTTAGTTGAAATCCAGTTAATCTCCTCCTGTCTTAGATTTATTCCAGAGAGATGTTCAACGCCAATTGATTTTAGGGGCCATTGTGAAAAACCCTGAATAAAACAGCCTGATGGGGTTGGAATCATAGTATCCATTAAGTCTCTGACTGTCGATATTTCCTCGGTGGACAAATCACTCCAGTGCCCCTGATTTCCAGATACCATCTCATAACTAATCCGATACATGGTTATATCCATTTCATCATCAATGACAAATACCTCAGGGACATCTTTACTCGCTAATACTGCATTTACCCAAGTAATTAATTCGGTCCAATCAACATTTTCTGAGGCCCAGAACCAACGAATTTGTGATAATGACTCACTATTAAAATGCGATTTATTCCTTGACCATTTCACGGCAAATGTCCCATTGACAAATTTATCATTTGCTAGATTATCAGATGGTATGACAATTTCACCACCTGATCTTGCAACATCAAAAACCACGGATTTAGCAATAAAGTCTTCATCTTCACCAATCCTTTCACTGACCCAATTATCAGTAACAGGTATATGCCTGTTCCAATGACAAAACATTACCTCTACTGGATTCATTAATACACCATTCTGAGTAAGTAAACCTAGGCCGCTTTTTTGATGCAGCCTTGCCGCAAGTGGATTAGGCAAAAACCATTTGCCATTTTCTTCAATAGGTGAGGGGTGCGGTTTGCTCGGTGATTGCGAAGCATCAGTTTCCAAACCTACAGGCCGCTTAGTCCTAACACGAGGGACGTACTTTCTTGATTGACGGCCCATGTTTATCGGTAAAGTGACTGCCATATTATACAAACGGAATACCGTTGAATCTATTTGCTAGTTCAAACAACACAACACTGGTGAGTAGGTGGTTGATGGATATTTAGGCAAGCTGACCACAGAGCATAGGATGCTGATTCACCTATTTGATAACAAATTGCCAAATAGTCAGTGGGAGGCTCCTGCAGCATTAACCCAAGCAGGTATTTCGGCTGCCGTCCACGTGCAAAGAAAGCATGTACCAAGGACATTAAAACGATTAGAAAAGGCGGGAGAGATTTCAATCAATAGCCGGCATGTCCCCGGGGCGAAACAGCGAAGGAAAGTCTACTCGTTGACTACTACAGGTCGGACAAGAGCTAGTTTGCTCGTGGAACAGACATTGGGAACTAACGTCATTTATGAGGGTGATACTGTACCAATACGTGATATACCCCGAGGTGAGAGAAAATTACTCGAAGTTCTATCACACATTGATGAAGAACATTACTACCACAAAGACCCGATTATTTCCTCAATTGCTGAACCATCTGGTAACGCATCTTTGGACGCTCAATCTAGTGAAGAATTGGTCAAACGTATGTTTGCAAGAGCATGGGAAGATGGAATTATTACTTACGACGAACACCAATTAATATCTGAAGTAGTTGAATTTCTAGGCATGCATCCAAGCCGAATCAAACGGCTATCAGAGCAAGCACGAGAATCGATTATTGTCTCACCGCCTGAGGATATTTACCTAGAAATGTTATCTCAAGCATTAGTAGATAATCAATTAGTTGAAGACGAAGTAGCATTATTAGAGACCTATAGGGGCGCATATGGCATTACTGATGAGACGCACGAAAAGTTGCTTAACCTAGCTATTCAAGAACCGGTGTACTCTGATAATGTCAAAACATATCTAAATACACTTGAAACTGCATTATTTGACGGCGTAATTACTGCAGATGAGGATGCAATGCTAGCAACACTAAGGAAGTCACTCGGCATAAGTGATATTCAGCATGCCAATTTTACTGCCAAAATTCGCGACAGCATAAAGTGATACAAAGTCGTGGGGTTGATGAGGGAAAGATATGGGAATGACCGATGTCGAATTAGAGCAACATGATAAATTAAATTCCATAATTGAAACCCTAAACATGGATAAAACTGGCAACATTGTATTAATCGGCGACATTATGCTAGACTGCTATATACATGGATACGCCAATAACCTAAATTCTCGGGCTCCTGTGCCTGTGCTTCGTGAAACCCATCGTGAAGAGGATGTTGGTGCTGCTGCTCATGTAGCCAGAGGACTACAATCTATGGGGTATAATGGCCGAATATTTGGTGCTGTCGGAGATGACAAAGCAGGCGCAAAAATCCTTGAGTATCTCGAAGATGAGAATGTTGATACTACAGGTATAGCAATTATCGAAGACCGAATCACAACAGTCAAAACCAGAATGCTTGCTAGCAGAGAGAGCCTAGTTCAGGGGGAACAACTACTGCTTCGTTGGGATGTTGAGGAAGACGAACCGATACCGGAAAATGCGTTAGAAGCGATATATGATCAGGCTATTGCTTCATTGAAAGATGCAAATTGTGTAATATTATCAGACTATGGCCAAGGAGTTGTCTATGATTCAGGGGCAGAGAGAATTGCTGAGCAGGCAAAAAAGCACAACATACCAATTATTGCAGACCCAAAGCTAACGGGTCTACATCGGACCCATGAAGTAGATTGGATAATTTTTCAATCCAGAGGGTTTGAATTAATGAAGCGACGCATTGGTGAGGCAGATGATTATACTGCTGCTAAATCATTGATTGAATCCTACGGATGGAAACACCTAGTTGTATTAGCAGGTGGCAATGGTGTTACAATTTATTCTCAAAATGAAGATACCGTGCATGCACCTTGTACCCTGCCACAATTACGACAGGTCATCGGTCTGATTGATGCAGCCGTTGTGGCAATAGCGGTGTCAATATCCAATAGTTTCACAGTTTCAGATACTGCACTTCTTACAAATGCTGCTTGTGAATGTATTCTAGGTGCTGAAGCAACAGATTCATTCTCGTTGAGTAGGAGCATGCTAATTCACCGTGTCGGAGAAATTGCTTGGAACCTCCAAGTCTCAAAGAGATGAGATAATTATGAGTTACTGGACTCTAGAGACAAAGGCCGATGTTGGCATTTGTGGATTTTCCAACACATTACCAAACCTGTTCAAAGAGTTAACCATGGGAATGATGAGCTTATTGACATCAGAAGAACAGGCACTCGAACTAAACAAACTGCCTAGATACGCTGGACAATGGAACGTCGAGATAAATAGTTCAACAACTGACTATGAGTCATTACTATTAGTTTGGCTTGAGGAAGTGTTGTATCGACTTGAAGTTAAAGGAAACTTTCTCGTCGATGCGCAAATTATGATACAACCCGAGGCAGAGAGCCTTACCTGTCAATCTCAAGTATCATATGTGGAGGGAGACTTAGTGAAGCGACATCTTGAGATAAAGGCTGTTACTTCCCATGATTTGTTGGTAAGGAATCTTATCTCAGGTGAGGTGTTTAACTCTCTCGATGTAACAATCCCTGAGATGTATGGTCCTGCTTGGGTTGGAAATGTCATTTTTGATATTTAGTGGGAA
>DAWS01000037.1:8193-17279 GCA_002506025.1 Euryarchaeota archaeon UBA111
TCCAAGGATGGACGCACGTTCAATATGGCCAAATCCACACACTTTCTCCATCCCGCTACCCCACAGCACCCATGGCCCCGAGTAGGGCTGCTCCGTTCCCGGCCTGACCTGATTCCCCAGTTATTCATTTCCTGTTTCCTTCCGGAGACAGTTCATGACACCCGGGTCATGTGGGGGCGAGACATCAACGTCCGCGTGTAGGAACCATAAAGCCGCTCGCGCCGCTCCAAGGCGTTCAGCCCACCATGAAGACGATTTGTGGTTCAGGGTACGCCTAGCTCCCCACCTATCCCGTGATTCCGTTGAATAATTGGTATTTTAACAGAACGGTATAAGATACTACTCTTCGTATTTCGATGGACACGATGTTTTGATTATTTCAGCCTCGAATACGTATCCGGAGTCAATAATCCTGAGTTTACCTTTAGCGTATACAGTTCTGTTGTCATCCAACCCATTAGAAACTGATGCATCGACAAAATCAACCAGTATTTCATAATCAGAACCATGTAAAAGGAATGTCATACTTTCATTGTCGATGCTACCATCTCTAACCTCACCTCGAATGGCAAATTCTTCGCCAACATAGTCGCTTGGTGTAGACATAACCTCATCTACGGTCCTAGTAGGATCGGGAGATTGCAGAACTATCGCGCCTAATAGGATTAATGTGAGCAAGCCACCAGTCAAAAGTAGTTTAGTTCTCCTCGTGAACATTGCTCATTCCGCCTTGTGCATAAGTCCTACAGCATCTTCGATTCTTGATAGCCCATGCTGCTTCAGCTTCTTGCTGAGACCCTTTACAACGCTACTTCCTAAACTCGGTCCTTCAAAAACAAAACCACTGTATGCTTGCAGTAGGGTGGCACCTGCGGTTATCTTCTCCCAGGCGTCGTCAGCGGTCATTATACCACCAACTCCAATTATGGGGAAATTACCATCGGTAAAACGGTAAATGTGTTTGATGAATTCAGTTGACGTGGTTCTCAATGGGACACCACTTAACCCACCGGATTCTTGCAGGTTTTTATCGCCTGACAACTCACCAACACGAGTGACAGTGGTATTTGTAGCAACGATGCCTGAGCACCCACACTCGATAGCAACTGTGACAATATCTTCTAACTGTTCTAGGGACATATCTGGTGCCACCTTCACTAGCAGCGGCTTGAGAGAGGAACTAAATTTAGCGGATTTTTCTTGATTCATCTTTTGGCATGCTTCGATAATTATTCGTAATTGTTCAACACCTTGTAAATCCCGCAAATTAGGCGTATTAGGTGAAGAAACATTGATAACAAAAACGTCGGTAAATTCCCACAATCTACCGAGGGTTGTTGAATAGTCGGAGTGAGCATCTTCGTTTTCAGTCAGTTTTGACTTACCAAGGTTAACCCAGATAGGAATTTCGGGCTTACCAAACTTCGCAAAGTGATTTTCAAAAGCTGACCGCATCTTTTCAGAACCCGGGTTATTGAAACCCATACGGTTGACCAATGCTTTGTGGTTGTTTGATCTGAACATGCGAGGTTTTGGATTGCCTGATTGCTCAAGCATAGTTATACCACCGATTTCGGCAAATGATAGACCTAGAGAGCCCCAACCATTGATTGCTTCACCTTTTTTGTCCATTCCGGCGGCAAGGCCAAACGGGTGAATGTAGTCTTGACCAAAGACTGTAATTGGTAACCTTTTGTTTGACTTATAGATGACTGATATCATAAACCTAGTCAGCTTGTTGTTACCAAACCGTCTTAACATATTGATGGTTCTAGAGTGTGCATTTTCAGAGTCTTGCAGCGCTAGCATGGGGCGAAGAATATTACGATATATTGTCCCCATGATTGATTGCCAGTGACGGCATCATTCAAGACTTACGCCCGATTGGCCCAATTATGCAGATGAATCACCCGCTTTGGCCGGTAGTGAGAGAGTCTGCTCGACGAATAGTAAAATCTGATAGCATTAGTATCTCGGCGCCGATGGAATTTGCTGATTTGATTAATCAATTAGCAGACCATATTGGAGAAAAAATACCTCAAAGGGCCAACTTACCCAAGCATCAAGTAAGCGAATCAAAAGATATACAGATCTATCAAATGAATTCTGGAAATCCTGAACTAATAATCTATATTGGAAATATTGAACCAAACGTTGAGGTCTGTTGGGTTGAGATGGGAATTGCTGAAGGATTTATCGCAATAATCGAATCTTGCCAGCAATTACTCGACGCAGGTTATCCTGGATGCGTGGGTTGTGAAGGCTCTATTCAAGAAGGTCGATGGAATGAAATTGAATTCCGAGACAAGCGAAATTAAGCCACAAAATAAATCACAAAATTTCCCTAGATACTATAGTATCTAGAACAAAAAGTCCCTACGAGAGGGTTCAAGTAGCGCCGCCGGCGGCAGGATGACCATGGCAGTTGTCGTCATAGCAGAGAAGCCAAGTGTTGCAGAAGACATCGCCAAGGTCATGGGAGTAACCAAAAAATCCGATACCCATTGGGAGTCTGACGATTTAGTCATCACTTGGGCAGTAGGACATCTGCTCGAACTAAAAACCCCTGAAGAGTATGATGATAGGCTGAAGGATTGGCGAAAAAGCATTGATTTGCTGCCATTCATCCCCGAAAAATTCGAACTCAAGCCAAACAGTGGACGAGGAAGTAACAGAAAACAATTAACAGCAATAAAAAAACTAATCTCCAACAAAGAATGCACAGAAATAGTAAATGCTTGCGATGCTGCTCGGGAAGGAGAACTAATCTTCCGCAGGATTGTAGAATTTGCTAAAACAAAAGTTCCGATGAGTAGAATGTGGCTTCAGTCAATGACACCTGACTCAATAATGAAAGCTTTTGAGACTCGACTAGACTCTAACTCTTACGCACCGTTACGTGACGCAGCAGTAAGCAGAGCTGAGGCAGATTGGATTATCGGAATGAACGGTTCACGCATTGCTTCGACATTCCTCCGTACTGGAAGAAAAGATGGAACTTCAATGTCACTGGGCAGAGTGCAAACTGCCACTCTCGCACTTATTGTTGACAAAGAATTAGAAATTCTTGGGCACAAAGCTGAACCATTTTGGGAACTTGAGGCTGACTTTCAATCGGGCGGATGTGAGTGGAGCGGACGATGGGAGCGACGTAATAATGTTGAAGACAAAGACAACCCTTTGACTAAGGCTCACCGTATTACCGATCAAAAAGAAAAACAAATGCTCGAAGATTTACTCAAGTCTGATGGTGATTTTACCACTAAGCAAGAACACCGTGATGCAAAAGAAAACCCCCCGCTAAATTTTGACCTAACCTCCCTGCAGAGGGAGGCAAACAGCTTGTGGTCTTGGACATCGCGAAGAACCTTGTCGGTCGCACAGGAATTATATGACACCCACAAACTAACCACGTATCCGAGAACCGATTCGAGATATCTTCCTGAGGACATGGTTGAAACGATCAATCAAACGATTACCAAAGTTGGTGAACAAACAAATTACCAATCATTCTCCAACAAATTAGCAAACGACGGATTGACAAATGTCAAACGCAATTTCAACGATAGTAAAGTATCTGATCATTATGCGATAATCCCCACCGGAAAATCGCCGAAAAATAGCCTTAGTCAGGACGCAGCCAAGTTATACGACCTTATCGTCCGGCAATTTATTGCTTCCTTTTATCCTGTGGCCATATGGGATGTTCAAACCAGAATCACTACCAAAGAAAATCAAGACTTCAAGAAGGAAATTCGTACCATAAAGCAGGCTGGTTGGCGTGAAGTCAAACCAAGGAGCAACAATATTCCGGATAAATGGGGCAAATTACCATCAAATCCAGCAGAAACCCGTGTAATTGAATATCGATTCAAAGAAGAGTTAACAAAACCAACGAACAGATTGAAAGAAGCTAAATTGCTATCACTGATGGAACATGCTGGCCGAAGTATTGAGAATGATGAAATGGCTGAAGCAATGAAAGGTAAGGGTCTTGGAACACCAGCAACACGTGCTGAAACAATCGAGAAATTAATTGCTAGAAATTTCATTCAACGTGCTAGATCAGGTAGTCTACGAGCCACTCCCGGCGGCATTAAACTAATTGAGTTGCTCCGAGCAATCCCGGTTGAATGGATAACATCCCCTGAGCTAACTGGAGATATGGAAGCGAAATTATCATCAGTCCAAAATGGAGATTTCTCTAGAGAACAATACATGAAATTAATTTACGACAAAGCTGAGGAAATGGTTGAACGAATAAAAAATCATGATCGAAGTGTGTTATTCAACAAAATTGAAACTATCGGTTGTTGCCCCAAATGTGATGAAAATCTAACAGAGACTGTCTTATCATATACCTGCCCACAAAATACTGGTAAGGATGCAGGGTGCGATTTTATATTCTGGAAAAATACTAGCGGTAGGTGGTTCGACAGAGCCACAGCAAAACGGCTTTTAGAACAACGCGAGTTAAACGATCTGCATGGTTTCTTTAACAGAAATGGTGAACCATATGTCGCAAGTGTGAAGATGAATGATAATGGAAACGTCGAATTTCTCGGCGGTGGAGAATCAACTTCGTCGGCTGAAGATGCTGAATTATGCCCATGCCCGTCTTGCGATGGTGGAATAATAAGAGCCAACTCGACAATGTATGCTTGTGATGTTGCGGACTGCAAGTTTAGAGGATTAGCCCAAGAAATGTGTAAACGCAAAGTAACAGAAGATGAAGCGAGGGCTATTCTCACTGAAGGAAAATCCCCATTGCTTGATGATTTTATCTCAAAGAAAGGCCGCCCATTTAGTGCTTATCTCAGACTGGATGGTAATAGAATCAAATTTGAATTCCCTCCACGGAAAGCAGCAGTCGGTGCTAAGGAATTTGCTGTAGTCGAGGGTGTGGTCGCTATCTGCCCTAAAACCAAACAGAATATTGTTGAAACTCCTACATTCTTCCAGCCGGCAGAAGATGGGACAGACTGTAAGATACAAATTGCTAGGGAAATGTCAGGGCGGGAAATCACTAGGGATGAAGCAAAATTGCTAATCGAGACGGGACAAGTAGGCCCATTTGATGATTTTATTTCCAAAAAATCAGGGAAAAATTTCACCTCAATATTGTACCTCAAAAAGAATCAATCCGTGGGCTACAAATTCGCCAAAAAGTGAATTATAGCGTTCAATTATTGAATAATAATAAAACTGTTAGTCACTGAGATGATGTTATGGAAGAGTCCCCAACAACTCATGATTGGGATGTTGTCATAGTTGGTGCTGGGCCTGTCGGCGGACATACAGCAAATCTGCTATCAGCAAGAGGGCATCGCGTATTATTGCTCGAGGAACACAATGAAATTGGTAGACCATTCCAGTGTGCTGGATTAGTAACACCAAACGCTATGAAACAAGTTGGCCTCTACGAGACTATCTTAGAAGAAGTTGATGGGGCGCTTATTCACGGACCGTCTGGGACTTTGGTTCCTGTCGGCACCGGAGGAACAGTGAGAACATATGTCGTATGCCGAAAGTTGTTCGATGAAGCTGTAGTAAAACAAGCAATGCTATCTGGTGCCACGCTATGGTTGAATTCTAAACCAATCAATGCTCAAGCTAATTCTAATGGAGTTGAGCTAACCATCAATAGAGATGGTCTTGAAGTTAGTATTTCAACTAAATTGCTGATTGGTTGTGACGGAGCACATTCATGGACTAGGAGATACTTCAAAATGGGTAGACCAAAAGAACTCATGGTTGGGTTTCAAACAGAAGTAGTTGGTTACCAATATCGAAAGCGGTGGTTAGAGATGTATTCAGGATCTGAGATTGCACCCGGGTTTTTTGCTTGGGTTATACCGTCAGGAAATGACAGCTGTAGGATTGGATTGTGGTCAACAGCAGACCGCCTTGACGGGAGAAGTATTGAAGAATGTTACACCAATCTCCTCAACCATCCACTATGGAAAGAGAGGTTTGCCAACATAAAAGAAACTGCAAGATATTGTGGCCCTGTTCCGAGCGGAATGGTTCGTAAAGCATACAAAAATCGCGTTTTGCTTATTGGCGATGCTGCTGGCATGGCGAAACCAACGACTGGGGGTGGGATTGGTCCAGGATTCGAACAAATCAACGGTATAGTTGATAACCTTTCAACAGCGATAAAATACAATCAATTGAGTGAAGATGAGCTAAAATCCATCGCTAAAGTTCACTTTGAAAAGATGCGGAAAGAACAAAGCCGAGCACGCTCGCTGAGGAACCTGTTAGTAAGCGACTGTGAAGACGATGAACTTGACCGTCACTTTGAACAATTTGCCAAACCCGATGTCATTCAATTAATCAATGCAATCGGGGATATTGAGAAACCTGTTCCATTGGGGATGGCTTTACTCAGAAAAGTTCCTGCGTTCAGAAAACTAGCTCTAAAAGCCGGCATGAAGATGATTTTTAGTTAGGTGGTTATGTGGGAAAACTTATCCTCGAAGAGAGAATAAAATATCCACCCTTCGAATCCTATCGCTACAAGCCAGAATTATTGCCAATTGCTGTCAGCCGGACTGATATCAGTGAAAACCTATCAGAATCTGAAGCGCTCGAAACAATTCGTAACCTGCCACCACCATTCAGAATAGGGAAAAAATCTGGTTGGTTGGTTGAGCGACGATACAAATACAATGATGAAACTCTAAAACTGGACGAGAAGCACGCACAGGAAATGCTGGAGGCGGTTCCACGTGACTCAGTGGTTCATAAGCAACGGACAGGATGGTACTTGACTCCCAATGTAATACACAAGCAAGCAAGAGGCATCATGAATTTTTCAGTCTTAGTCCTTCTAATCGCGTTGACATATCTATTTCTAGAACCTGTGCTAAGTGTTTGGGGTGTACCAAGTATTGGTACTGGACGAGTAAGATTTGGATTACTAGACTACCCCGTGCTAGCAGTGGTTGTGGTTCCAATCCTATTTGTCCCGATCTTTATGAGAATAGGCGCCAATTTTTCTGATTTAGTCAAGCAGAGAAAATTCTTGAGGTCACAACCTATAGAGCCAAATATTGTCTTTCATAGTGATACAACCTCTGGTGAACCTTTAGAAGTAAGCATCGAATTTCCTGAGGCTGAACAGAACTGGAAGAGTATGTCTGTCTTGTGGAGGGTAGGGGTATTACCTCCTAGTAGAGATGCTCTGGTTGGCGCATTAGGGCGTGAGCGAAACGGTCAGCCAGCGCCGGGACTAACGACAGAATTACCCCATCACTGGTCAGTAGATTTAGACGATGGAACAGGTGGCGGAGAAGACTCTCCAATGCAGAATCAAGATGTCAAAGGAGGTTTATTCCTCAAGCCTATGCGAATCATGCAGCAATCACAAATAACTGAAGTCAAACAAGGTCCAACCACCATACCCTCGCCTGTGGGTGACTGGCCTGGAACAATATTTTCACCGCTGATAAGGATTCACTGGGAAATGGTTGTGGTAATTGACCGAGGAAGCCTTTCTGAGTTACTATGGGTGCAACCTCTAAAAGTTAAGCACCCCGCATTTTACTGTGCAACACAAGCGATTGTCAACTCTGGTCGGACTGAGACCAACCATCCACTCTCATTAAACTGAGTTCAATACTGTTGAGGAATCGGCGCAGCAAGTTGTTGGTCCAGTTGGGGAATAATTTCTGTGGGTAATGAATTATAATCGCTATCACGCTTCACCGGTATAAATCCGGCACGGATAATTGTATTCTGTAACTCGATTTCAGAAGCGGACAATTTAGTTGTTCCAGATGCCGAAACAACATTCTCTTCCATCATTGTTGAACCTGCGTCATTGGCACCTGATAACAATGCCATTTGAGCAACACCAAGGCCCATAGTAGGCCAAGACGCTTGGATACTCGCAATGTTATCAAAAAATAGGCGAGATACAGCAATATGTCGTATATATTCTGTTGGACCAGCACCCAAAACATGTTTATTCTGTCCTCGATTTCGGCGGCCAAAAGAGTTTGACTCAAGCTGAACGGGCCACGCAATGAATGATGTGAAACCATTATCGTAATTTTGTAAGGCATAATCTTGAAGATCACGAATCCTAGACATATGCTGAACTCTTTGCCTAAGTGTTTCACCAAAACCAAAGACATTGGTTGCACTTGTGGTAAGTCCGAGTGATTGTGCCTCTTGCATCACCCTTAGCCAATTGTCTGGATTGCCCTTTTTTGGTGAAATGTCTTTGCGAACCTCCTCAACTAGCATCTCAGCACCACCCCCTGGCAGACCATGCAAACCAACTGCTTGTAATTGGGTGAGAACCTCTAGAGTTGTCATACCTGAAACTTCAGCAATCCCTTCAATTTCAATAGGGCTAAAGCAGTCCAAATGTATATCTGGATGATTTTTTACTAGATATGAGATTAAATCGAGATACCATGAAAATTCTAAATCAGGGTTTACTCCTCCTTGCATTAGTATTCTAGAACCGCCAATATCTTCGAGTTCATTTATGCGCTGAGAAATTTCCTCAAAACTCTGAGTATATGTTTCATCATGGCCCGGCGGGCGATAAAATGAACAGAACTGACAGTTGATAGTACAAACATTGGTGTAGTTAACATTGCGGTCGACGAGATAGGTTACCTTCCCATATGGATGGAGTTTTTTACGTCTGATATCAGCAGCCATCGTCAATTCATGCAATGGTGCGTTTTCGTAAATCTCGCTTGCTTCTTCAATCGATAGTCTAAGTTCATCTGCATTTTCTAGTGTCCAACCTCGCTGGCGCTGAAGGATGGATTCCCAGTTCATATCAACACCTAAACAGTTTTACCAATTATGTATTCTATTTCATCAATTGTTTTTGGACACTTATCTGTAAGCACTACTGGGCCATCATCTGTGACAAGAATGTCATCTTCAATCCGAATACCAATGTTAGCATAGCGCTCAGGACAAACGACATCTGGCCGCCAAGCACCAAAGTATAGTCCAGGTTCGACAGTCAAGCACATTCCACTTTCAAGCAATCTTGGCTTTCCATCTGGTAGGTAAACGCCAACATCATGGACATCCAAACCAATCCAGTGACT